>DAIMGB010000086.1:0-7232 GCA_036724195.1 Thermoleophilaceae bacterium | reverse complement strand
TACCGGCGGTTTTCTGATTGGCGTCGCCACTTTCGTGCTCGTCCGTATCCTGCGACGCCCGCGGCCCGCGCGGCTCAGGGTGGGCCGCGGCGCCGGGCGCCGTGGGCAGAAGGTGGACGTGGCGGGCACGCGCTCGTTCCTGGTCGACGTGCACCTCCTACGCGATAGATAGATAGCGATCGCGATCTCGGCGCCGGTGTGAGGCAGGCCGCGTCCGCCGCGTTGCCCCGCGCCCCCTACGCCAACGGGCGAGGGCTCGCCGTTATCGAGCAGGACGCGGTGCCGCGCGGCGCCTACAAGCTGCCCGGTGCGGGGCGAGACGGCGTGCTGCTGCGCCGCGGGGAGGCGCTCAAGCGGGTGCTGCACCCCGGTGGCGAGCCGGTGGTGGTGCACGTCTGGGCCACGCGCTCGGCCGTGCGGCTGCGCGCCGAGGCGGCCAGGCGCGACGCCGCGGCGGCCGCGCTCGAGCGGATGCGCTTCGCGCTCGGCCTCGATCACGACCTGGCCGAGTTCCACGCCCGCTTCCGCGGCGATCCGCTGATCGGCCCCGCGATCCGCGCGCGGCCCTGGCTGCGCCCGCGGCGCCGCCCCGAGCCGTTCGAGGCGCTGGCCTGGGCGATCTGCGAGCAGCTGATCGACACCGAGCGGGCCTTCGGCATCCAGCGCCGCCTGGTGCGCCGCTACGGCCGCCGCAGCCCCTGCGGCACGCTGCGCGACGTGCCCGCGGCCGAACGGCTGGCGGGTCGCGCGCCGGCCGAGCTCGAAGCCTGCGGGCTGGCCGGCAAGCGCGCGATCGCGATGGTCAGGGCCGCCCGCGAGGTGGCCGCCGGGCGGGCCGACCTCGAGCGCGATCACGAGAGCGCGTGGCGGCGGCTGCGCACGATCCCGAACATCGGCTCGTGGACGCTCGAGAAGCTGGCCTTCGAGGGCCAGGGCCGCGACGACCAGCTGCCGGCGGGCGACCTGGCCTACGTCAAGCTGGTGGGCCGGACCGCGGGACTTCGGCGCCGCGCCACCGAGGACGAGGTGCGCGCTTTCTTCGAGCCCTACGCGCCATTTTCGGGCCTGGCCGGGATCTACGCTCTATCCTCGGGAGCATGAGCCAGAAGGTCGAGAAGAGCGAGCAGGAGTGGCGCGAGGAGCTGGGCGACGAGCGCTTCCACATCATGCGCCAGCAGGGCACAGAGCCCCCGTTCACCGGTGCCTACACCTACGAGAAGGCCGACGGGATGTACCGCTGCGGCGCCTGCGGCGCGGACCTGTTCAGCTCGGACACCAAGTTCGACTCCGGCACCGGCTGGCCGAGCTTCACCGAGCCGGCCGTGGCCGAGAGCGTGGAGCTGCGGTCCGACAACAGCCTCTTCATGAAGCGCACCGAGGTGGTCTGCGCGAACTGCGGCGGCCACCTGGGCCACGTCTTCGACGACGGCCCCGGCCCCGGCGGCCAGCGCTACTGCATCAACTCCTGCTCCCTTGACCTCGAGAAGCGCTGAGGGCCTAGCCCGGCGCTAGCCCGGCGACGGGCTGGTGAAGCCCGGCCCGAGCAGGGCGCCCGGCGGCACCCCGAAGCGCTGGAGCAGCTCGGTCAGCGGCCGCGCCCCGCTCGGGGCGGTCACGTGCTGGTTGCCGTTCACGTTCGACTGCTGGGTGGTGAACTGCAGCCGGCCGCCCTTGAGGCCCTTCGCCCGCGAGCGCAGCTCGTCGGGCAGCTCGAAGCGCACGTCGAAGTGGCTGCTGCGCAGGATGTGGTCGTCGCCGACGCGGAACTGAATGCTCGCGTCCTTCACCGCGTCGTCCACCTGGGCGATCGTCTTCTTGTCGAGCTGGTGGCCTCGCGGGAGCTTCGCGGCCAGCCGGTTCACGTCGGCGAGCATCTTGCGCACGTCGAGCTGGCCGGAGACGCTGCGGCCGCCGTCCCCGACCTTGCCGTCCTTGAGCCAGTGGGACGCGTCGAGCCGGATCTTCTGCGGGGCGTTGCTCTGCGACTTGCTCATGAAGCGGCGCACGAGCTCCCGGCCGACCTCGTAGGTCTGGCCGCCGTAGGACACGTAGGCGTTGTCGCCGGTCGCGACCAGGCGCAGGGCGGCCTTCTTGCCGGCGCCCTGGACGTGGATGCGCCAGTCGAGGTCGGGCAGCTTGCGTCGGCCGTTCGAGCGGGTCGGGCCCGTCACCGTCAGCTTCAGCGGCCCCTTCAGCTGCGAGACGCCGTCCAGGCGCAGCTGCATCGCCAGCTTCAGGTCGGCGCTCTTCGCGGGCGTCTGGGCGGCGCGCTTGAGCACGTCCTGAGCGGAGCCGGTGTCGCTCTTGGTGTCGCTGCCACAGCCGCCCAGCAGGGCGACGGCGACCAGCGCGACGAGCGCGCGCGCCCTCACAGGCCGGCCCCCGGCAGCAGCTTGTTGGTGTGCGCGCCCGCCGCGTCGGGGGCGTGCTCGAGCAGCTTGTTCTGTCTCATCCAGTCGCCGAAGTTTGACCATGCCTTGGAATCCTGCCAGCCGAAGGGCTTTCCGCGCGGAGGCAGGAACAGCGGCAGCGTGGCCTTCACGGACGCGCGCTGCAGCTTGGGGTCGAGGTCGGGGTTGGCACGGAGGAGGCCTTCGACGCCCTTGGCCGGATCCCGCTTCAGCGCGAGCGTGCCGCGCGACAGGGCCCCGATGAACGCGCGCAGCTTGCCGCCGTCGCGCTCGAGCGCGTCGGCGTTCGCCACCAGCACAAGCTCGTCGTAGGTAGGCACTCCGGCGTCGTCCACCTTGATGATCCTCGGCTTGCGCTTGCGCATCCTCAAGTCCACGCCCTCGTAATTCCAGAATCCGCCGAGGATCGCGTCCACCTTGCGGGTCAGCAGGGCCGGCACGAGGTTGAAGCCCACGTTGCGGACCCTGGCCTTCGACGGGTCCCCGCCGGCGTTCTCGACGATCGTGCGCAGGTAGGCGGCCTGGTAGTCGATGCCGGCCGTACCCACCCGCTTGCCGGTCAGGTCCTTCGGGCTGCGGATGTGGGCGCGGGGCAGCGAGATGATCGAGGTCAGCGGCTCGCGCACGAGCGCCGCCACCGACACCACGTGCAGGCCCTGGTCGCGCGCCCGCAGCACCTCGGGCTCGTAGGACACGGCCAGGTCAACGCGCCCGGCCGCCACCTGCTTGATCGGGGCGGCGGGGTCGGCCGGCTGGCGGATCTTCACGTCGAGCCCCGCCTGCTTGAAGTCGCCGGCCGCCTGCGCCGCGTAGATGCCCGCGTGGTCGGCGTTCGGGAAGTAGTCGAGCAGCAGCTCCACCTGCTTCGAGCCCTGCGGCTGGAGCACGTCCTTCTTCTCGCCGCAGCCGGCCGCGGTGAGCACCAGCAGCGCAAGCGCGAGCGGAGCGAGACGACGGATCATGCGGGCAGTTCCTCCTTGTTCCAGGGACAGGTCAGGCGCTCGGCGAGCGTGACGAGCGCGAAGAGCCCCACGGCCATCATGGTGAGGATCACGATGCCCGCGTACACCCGCGGCGTCTGCAGCTGATTGTTGCCTAGCAGGACGAGGCGACCGAGGCCCGAGTCGGCACCGGCCCACTCGCCGAACACCGCGCCGATCACCGAGACGGTGGCGGCCACGCGCAGGCCGCTGAAGAAGAACGGCAGCGCCGACGGCAGCTCCACCTTCAGGAGCGTCTGCAGGCGCGACGCGCCCAGGCTGCGCATCAGCTTCACGAGCTCCGGCTCGACCGAGCGCAGGCCGTCCAGCACGTTCACGGTGATCGGGAAGAAGCAGATCAGCGCAACGATGGCGAGCTTCGGGCCGATGCCGTAGTCGAACGCCAGCACGAAGATCGGCGCCAGCACCACGATCGGGATCGCCTGCGAGGCGATCAGCAGGGGGTAGGCGGCCTCGCGCAGCGTCCGCGAGAGGTGCATGGCCAGCGCGAACCCGAGCCCGGCCACGACCGAGATCGCCAGGCCCAGCAGCACCTCCACCAGCGTGACGCCGGCGTTGTCGAGCAGCAGCGAGCGGTCGTCGGCTAGTGCGCGCAGGGTCTCGGTGGGGGACGCCAGGGTCAGGTCGTCCACCGAGTGCAGCGAGGCGACTCCCTGCCAGAGCGCCACGAGCCCGGCCAGGAGCAGCAGCGTGAGCGCCGCGCGCCTCATGCCCCGAGCAGCTCCAGCGCGTGCTGCTCGAGCTCCGCGAAGGCCGGCTCGGCCACCACGCCGCGCCGCGAGCGCGGGCGGGCCAGGGGCACCCGCAGCTCGTCGAGCACGCGGCCCGGGCGCGGCGACAGCAGCAGCACGCGGTCGGCCAGGAACAGCGCCTCCTGCACGTCGTGGGTCACGAGCAGCACGGTGCGCGGCTCCTCGAGCAGCGCCTGAGCCAGCCACGCCTGCATCGACGCCCTGGTGATCGAGTCGAGCGCGCCGAAGGGCTCGTCCAGCAGCAGCACCTGGCGGCCCGGCAGGAGGGTGCGCAGGAACGCCACCCGCTGGCGCATCCCGCCCGACAGCGCCGCCGGTCGCGAGCGTTCGAAGTCGGCCAGCCCGAAGCGCTCGAACAGCGGTGCCGCGCGGCGCCGCGCCTCCGTCTTGCGCACGCCCTGGCACTCGAGCGCCAGGGCGGCGTTGCCGAGCGCGTCGCGCCAGGGCAGCAGCAGGTCGCGCTGGGGCATGTAGGCGCAGCTTTCGCGGCGCGCGCGGGCGTCCTGCGCGGTGCCCACGCTCACACGGCCGCCGTCGGGCTCCTGGAGCCCGGCCACCAGCTCGAGCAGCGTGGACTTGCCGCAGCCCGACGGGCCCACGACCGCCACCACCTCGTCGCTGTCCACTCGGAGGCTCACGCCCTCCAGGGCCTGGACCTCGCCGTAGTGGCGCCTGACATCTTCGAGCGCCACATCCATCCGTTGCATCGCTCCCTTCGCGGGCATTACCCCACAGGTTCGAAGGGTCAGCGCCGGGCCAGATTGCCAGAGGGCGCTATCTCAGCCCGCCGTCCCGCGAGCCCCCCTGATGTTCGAATGGCCAGTCTAGCTGTGGGTGGGCTCAAGTCGCACTGCAACACGCCGATACACGTACGTGGCGGATGTCCGTCCCTGCCCTCACACGAGCACTAACAGGAGCACTTGGCTTGGCCATCCTGTGGCCGGCGGGAGCACTTGCGGCTCCGTCCGGTGCGGATCGCGACCACAACAAGGTCGCTGACGGCCTCGAGAGAAGCCTTCAGTCCCGCTCCAGCAGCTCGAAGCAGCGTCTGATCGTGAGCCTCAACCGCCGCGCCACGGCCGGCCGCGTGGAGCAGCTCGAGCGCCAGGTCGGCGACATGAGCATCAAGCACCGCTTCAAGCTGATCGACGGCGTCGCGCTGACCGCCACCAAGGCTCAGGTCGCCAGGCTGGCCCGCCAGGGCGTCGTGACGCGCGTGTCGGAGGACAAGCCCGTGCACGCCGACTCCGCCTTCGGGCAGCCCAACGCGCTCAACGACTCGGCCCAGTCCTCGTTTGGAGTGACCGAGGCGCGGCTCGACGAGCCGCTGCTCGACGGCAACGCCGACGGCGACCCCAACACCTACTCCCCCGGCGACGAGGTGGCTGCGGTGCTGGACACGGGCATCGACACCTCCCACGTCGACCTCGACCAGGGCAAGGTGCTCGCATTCGTGCAGTGCCTGCAGTCGCCCTGCCTCGACCACGCGCCCTACGACGACGACGGCCACGGCACCCACGTGGCCGGCACGATCGCCGGTGACGGCGACGGGCCCAGCCCCGCCGGCCGCGGCGTCGCGCCCGGCGCCGCGCTGGTGGGCGTGAAGGTGCTCGACCAGAACGGCGACGGCTTCACCTCCGACGTGGTGGCCGGCATCGAGTGGGTGATCGCCAACAAGGTCACCTACGGCATCGAGGCGCTGAACATCTCGCTGGGCTCGACGGGCTGCGGCGACGGCATGGAGCCCGACTCGCAGGCCGTGAACCTGGCCTACGCCGCCGGGCTCACCGTCGCGGTGGCCGCGGGCAACGACGGCCCCGGCACCTGCACGATCGCCTCGCCCGGCGACGCCAAGGACGCGATCACGGTGGGGGCCATGGCCGACCTCGGCGCCAATGGCTTCAAGCAGGCCGACTTCTCCAGCCGCGGCCCGACCGCCGACGGCCGCGTGAAGCCCGACATCTCCGCTCCGGGCGTGGGCATCAGCTCCGCGGCGGCCGGGACCGTCAACGGCTACGTGACGATGAACGGCACGAGCATGGCCACCCCGTTCGTGACCGGAGTCGCCCTGCTGATGGAGGACGCCGATCCGACCTTCATCAACGACGACATCAAGGAGGCGATCCGCTCCACCGCCGTCGACTGGGGCCTCGGTGATCGCAACACGGTGCCCGGCAGCACGGGCCCGGACATCGACTACGGCGCCGGCCGCCTGGACGCCTACGCGGCGCTGGCCCAGGCCGACCCCAACCTCACCTCCGGCCCGCAGGTGCCCAACCACTCGCTGCGCGAGGGCAGCCTGCCCGGCAGCGGCTCCTCGCTCGAGTACACGGTGGACGTGGCCACCACGAGCTTTCCGATCGCCGCGACCATGATCAACGTGCCCTCGAGCTGCGTGACCGGCGGCTCCCATCCGGACTTCGACCTCACGCTGATCGCTCCCAACGGCACCACCGCCGCCTTCGCCTCCAGCAGCCAGCGCCAGGACGAGCTGGGCTTCACGCCCACCACGACCGGCATCTACAAACTGCGCGTGAGCTCGTTCAGCGACTGCGGCGACTTCTTCATGGACGTCTCCGGCGGCGAGGTGTCGATGCAGGGCACGGCCGGCCAGCCCGAGCCGGGCCCCGACCCGGCCCAGCCGCAGCCCACCCCGGCGCCCGCCGGCCCTAGTACGGCCCCCGCTCCGGTCGCCACCGCCGCCCTGGTGGACGCCGCCAAGCAGAACGCCAAGCGCGCGGCCAGCGCGCTGAAGAGGAGCGGCCTGCGCCGCCTGCTGAAGAAGCGCTCCTTCGTCCTGCGCGGCCTGGCCCCCTCGGCGGGGCGCCTCGAGCTGGTGGTACGCGCCACCTACCGCGGCCATTCGGTCACGGTGGCGAAGCTCACCCGCAAGGTCAGCTCGGCGGGACAGCCGCGCCTGGTCGTGCGCCTGACCAGCTCGGGCAGGCGACTGTTCGCCCGGCCCGGACGCCGCCTCCTGTCGGTGCGCGCCGCGGTCACCGACAGCGCCACCGGCCGCCGCAAGCTGGCCGGCTACAAGGGGCTCGTCCGCCGCTAGCGGACCGCCG
>DAIMGB010000085.1:3937-7270 GCA_036724195.1 Thermoleophilaceae bacterium | reverse complement strand
GACGGCGCCAGGAGCTGGCGCCGCGCCGATTCAGCGTCGCTTTCTGCCTCAGCCATCGCTGGCTCGCTCTTGTCGCTCTCTCTCAGCAGGAACATGTGCCACTTCGGAACGGGGCCCGTCCCTACCCCGCAACCCTCCTGCGAGCCACTATATGAGCGGCTTGCCGTTACCGCCAGAATTCAGCCGGACATGTGGATACAGCGTGAGATCAGCCTCGACGCGCGGCCGCGCGGCTTCCACCTCGTGACACGTGAGGTGGAGCAAGGAGTGCCCGAGCTTCGCGAGCTGAAGTTGGGCATAGCGCAACTCTTCATCAAGCACACCTCCGCATCGCTGACGCTGAACGAGAACGCCAGCCCCGACGTGCGCCGCGACTTCGAGTCGTGGTTCGACCAGGCGGTGCCCGAAGACGCGCCCTACTGGACCCACACGCTCGAGGGGCCCGACGACATGCCGGCCCACATCAAGTCCTCCCTCACGGGTAGCTCACTGGTGCTGCCGGTGCGCGACGGCTCGCTGGCGCTCGGCACATGGCAGGGCATCTACCTGTGCGAGCACCGCGACTCGGGCGGCCCGCGCCGCCTGCTGGTGACCGCGTTCGGCGAAAGGGGCGCGGACTAGGTGGAAGCGCGCACCTCGTGGGCTGCGAAGTTGATCAGCGTCAGGTCCATCGCAAGCCCCCTATCGTCAGAGTCATGGCCTGGCGATGGATCGCCTACATGCCGCGATTGGTGCGCCACTTCCACCACCGGCGCAGGGCGGGGCTCTCCATCGCCGAGTCATTCAGGCGTGCCCGGTTACGCATGAACCAGTATCGCTAGGGCGGCCGCTCACTCGTCGGGTCCATATGCGAACATGCGTTCGATGCGTTGGGACAACCTGAGCGTAGGGGCCGACGAGCCCGGCCGCCAGCTCCCCGGCTACAAGGAGCCCGCGGCGGTCCGCACCTTCGACGCGCCCGAGGCCCTCGACACCCGCTTCTACGAGGTGCGGGCGAAGTCGGCGCTGAACAAGGTCCCGAAGGCATCGCGGATGCCGTTCCGCTGGACGATCAATCCGTACAGGGGTTGCACCCATGCTTGCAATTTCTGCCTAGGGGGCGAAACGCCGATCCTGATGGCGAACGGGCGCACCCGGCCGCTCGCCGAGCTGCGCCCGGGAGACGGCATCTATGGCACCGAGCGCCGCGGCACCTATCGCCACTACGTGCCCACCGAGGTGCTCGACCACTGGTCAACCGTCAAGCCCGCCTACCGGGTCACGCTCGCGGACGGCACCGCGCTAATCGCCAGTGGCGACCACCGCTTCCTGTCGAACCGCGGCTGGAAGCACGTCACCGGCGCGGAGCAGGGTCCGCTTCAGCGGCCCCACCTGACCACCCGCAACAAGCTGATCGGCACCGGCGGCTTCGCGGCTCCGCCTGAGCACTCGCCCGACTATCGCCAGGGCTACCTCTGCGGGATGGTCGGCGACGGCAATCTGCGGTCGTATGCGTACGAGCGCCCAGGGCGTCGGCACGGGGACGTCCATCGCTTCCGCCTCGCGCTCACCGACCTCGAGCCGCTTCAGCGCAGCCGCGACTACCTGCGCGAGTTCGACGTGGCCACGACGGAGTTCGCCTACAAGCAGGCCACGGCGGAGCACCGCGCCCTCACCGCCATACGCACGCAGGCTCGGGCGAACGTCGTCACGATCCGGAAGCTGATCGAGTGGCCGCGCGACGCGAGCCTCGACTGGTGCAAGGGCTACCTCGCGGGCATCTTCGACGCGGAGGGAAGCCACGGCGGCGTCATTCGGATCTGCAACGCCGACCCGGTGATCGTCGATTGGATCGGCTACTGCCTCCGCAGGCTCGGGTTCGCATCGTGCGTGGAGAACATGAAGCGCGCGAACGGGCTGAAGGTCGTGCGCATCCGCGGCGGCCTTCGCGAGTGCCTACGCTTTTTCATGACCGTCGACCCTGCGACCACTCGCAAGCGCACGATCGACGGCGTGGCGCTCAAGTGCGGGGCCGAGACGGGTGTAGTAGCCATCGAGCCGCTCGGCGTCGAGCTGCCGCTCTACGACATCACCACCGGTACGGGGGACTTCATCGCCAACGGCGTCGTAAGCCACAACTGCTTCGCCCGCCCCACCCACACCTACCTCGGCTTCGACGCCGGGCGCGACTTCGAGCGCGAGATCGTGGTCAAGGTCAATGCGCCCGAGGTCGCTCGCGCCGAGCTGATGCGGCCGAAGTGGAGCCGTGAGCACGTCGCGATCGGGACGAACACGGATCCGTACCAGTGGGTCGAGAGCAAGTACAGGCTGATGCCGGGCATCTGGGAGGCGCTGCGCGACTCGTATACGCCCTGCTCGGTGCTCACCAAGTCGCCGCTGCTGCTGCGCGACATCGAGCTGTTCAAGGAGATCCACGAGCGAGTGGGGTTCATGGCGAACCTGTCGGTCCCGACGCTCGACGAGAAGGCGTGGCGCGCCACCGAGCCGCACACCCCACATCCGCGCAAGCGGCTCGAGGCGGTCGCCGAGCTGAACCGCGCCGGCATACCCACCGGCATCCTGATCGCGCCGCTGATGCCGGGCATCAACGACTCGCCGGAGCAGGTCGAGGAGATCGTGAGAATCGCCGAGGAGGCGGGCGCCACCAACATCAGCGGCATCCACCTGCACCTGCGCGGCGAGGTCAGGGGCATCTTCATGGACTGGCTCGAGGCGAACCGGCCGGACCTGGTGCCGCTCTACGAGCGCCTCTACGCACGCGGCACCTACGCGCCGAAGGAGGAGCGGGCGCGCATCGCGGCGCTCGTCAGGCCACGGCGCCCCACGAGCATCCGCCCCATGCGCGGCATCGACCCGGCGCCCGAGGCGCCGGCAGCTCCGCCGCCGCCGCAGCCCCGCCAGGCGACGCTGTTCTAGGCGCGCAGCCGCCCCATGAGCGCCTGCCCGCGCGGCGAAAGCCGGTAGCCGCGCTCGAGGCTCTCGGTCAGGCCCAGCTCCTTGAGCTTGCGGACGTCGCGCTTGAACGGCTGCGTCTCGCGACCCACGGCCGCGGCAAGCTCAGCGGCGCGGACCTCCGGCCGGCCGGCGATCAGCTCCAGCGTCTGCCGCGTCCACGGCCCGTGCCGGCTCGCGCGGTCAAAGCGCTCCAGGCGGCCGCTCAAGCTGGCGAGCTCATCGTCGTCCAGCTCGGCACGCTCGCGGATCGAGCGCCGCGGGTCCTCTCGCGCCCAGTGGAGCCCGATGCGCCAGATCTGCGCCTCCCCGCGAGCGTCCAGCTCGGCCAGCAGCTCGTCCCGTCCGGCGTGGCCGGCGCGGCGGGCGTCGGCCTCGGTG
>DAIMGB010000085.1:0-3927 GCA_036724195.1 Thermoleophilaceae bacterium | reverse complement strand
CCCTGTCCATATTCGGCGACCACAGCGACGTGATGTCGGCGCGGTCGACCGGCTCCACCGAGTCGATTGCCAGCTCGCCGACGAAGGTGCGCTGGCGCCCGCCGGGCTTCGCGCGGGGACGCTCCCAGCGCCGGAAGGCGATCGTCACCTCCCCAGCCTTGATCAGCTCGAGCGAGCGGCGGCGAAAGAGCACGCTCAGTCCGGCGGGCGCACGGCCTGGAACTCGCCCGTCTCGAGGTCGCGCTCGACCTCCTCGTCGATCTGATCCTCCGACAGCGCGGCGATCTCCCCCGTCTGGACCTGGCGGCGCAGCTCGCGCTCGCGGAAGCGCTTGAACTTGAGGATCTCGAGCACCAGCACCAGGTAGAGGCTGGACGCCAGCGCGATCAGGCCGAACAGCCCCATCACCACCGCCCAGCCGGCGTTCAGGCTGCCGTTGTCGTCGGAGTAGGGCACGAAGCGCAGCGCCAGCGCCAGCGCGGCCAGCGACAGGGTCCAGCCGTACAGGTAGAGCACGGTGCGCCGCTGCGAGAAGCCCACGTTGCCGAGCCGATGGTGGAGGTGCCAGCGGTCGGCCGAGTAGACGGGCCGGCGGTACTTGATCCGCTTCGCCACCACGAAGGTGGCGTCGAGCGCCGGCACGGCCAGGATCACGAGCGGGAAGAACAGGCCCACCACGGCGGCCGTCTTCAGGACCCCCTGGATCGCGACGCACGCCAGTAACAGCCCGAGCAGGTTGGAGCCGGCGTCGCCCATGAAGATCGAGGCCGGGTGGAAGTTGTGGAACAGGAAGCCCACCGCCGCCCCGGCCGTCAGGGCCGCGAGCACGCCGGCGGCGTCGCGGTTGAGTGAGAGCGCGATCACGGCAAAGGTGGCGGCGGCGATCGTGCACACGCCCGCCGCAAGGCCGTCCACGCCGTCGGTGAAGTTCACGACGTTCATGACCGCCACGATCCCCAACAGCGTCAGCGGGATGCCCCAGTGGCCGAGGTCGAGCGGGCTGACGAACGGCAGCGTGATGTTCTCCACGCGCACGTTCGCCAGCACGGGGATGGCCGCGGCGGCGAACTGGCCCAGCAGCTTCACGAACGGTGGCAGCCCGTCTGGCAGCGCGTCGTCGGCGGCGCCGATCAGGGCGATAGCGATCGCTCCCCCGATGATGCCCCGCGTCTCGCCGTCGTTCGGCAGGAACGCCAGCGCCGCCACCACGACGGCCGCGAGGATCGCCAGGCCGCCGAGGCCCGGCGTCGGGCGCTCGTGCAGGTCGCGATCGCGCGGCTCGTTGATCACCTGCAGCCTGCGGGCGAGCCGGGCCACCAGCGGAGTGACCAGGAAGGACACCCAGCCGGCGACCAGGAACGCCCAGAGAGCGTCGAGCTGGTCCATCCGGGGTCAGCCTACTGGCGGATCAGGCGGGGGCTCGCGCAGCTGTTGCGCCGATGTGAAGAAGCCGCGGTAGCCCAGCCCGACCGCGATCAGAGCGGCCAGCGCAACCGCGCCGAGCAGCGTCCAGAGCAGCACCAGCTGCAGGCGCACCGCGTCGAGCGCCTCGGCGCCGGCCAGCAGCGAGCCCACCATCACGCCCGGGAAGGTCACCAGCCCGGTGGTCTTCGTCTGATCGATCAGTGGGATCAGCCCGGAGCGCAGGCTCTTCGTGACCAGGCCGGCCGACGCCTGGCGGGCGGTGGCGCCGAGCGCCAGGCTGGCCTCGATCAGGCCGGCGCGCCCGTGCACCTCGTCCGCAAGCCGGTTCAGAGCCACCGCGGCCGCCGTCATCGCGTTCCCGATGACCATGCCGCCGACGGGCACCAGGTAGCGCGGCGAGGCGGCGAATACCCCGAGCGCCAGCACCAGCCCGAGCGTGACCGCGGCGGCCACGGACAGCGCCACCGCGATCGCGCCCAGCGCCCCGGGCACGGCCTTGGCCCGCCCGCGCGCGGTGAGGGTGCCCACGCCCACCATGACCGCCAGCAGCAGCACCACGACCCAGAGGCTGTCCGAGGCGAAGATCGCCTTGATCACGTAGCCGACGGCCGTGAGCTGGAGGAACGAGCGCACCACGGCCAGCCCGATGTCGCGCTCGAGGTCGGCGCGCCGCCAAACAGACGCCGCGATCGCCAGGACAACGAGCACCAGCGTGGCGGCCACCTCGCCGAGGCTCACGTGCACCGTGCTCACGCCAGCCGCCCCTCGTGCAGCTCGACCACCCGCTCGGCCAGGCGCTCGGCCTGCCCCCGCTCGTGGGTCACGAGCACCAGCGACAGCCCGCTCTGCCCGCGCAGGCCGTCCAGCGCGCGCTCCACGCCGGCCTTCGCGGCCTCGTCCAGCGCGGCGGTGGGCTCGTCGAGCAGCAGCACCTCCGGCTCCAGCGCGAGCGCGCGCGCCAGCATCACGCGCTGCTGCTCGCCCACCGACAGCCGCTCGGCGTCGCGCTCGGCGAAGGACGGGTCCAGCTCCGCCAGCGCGAGGAAGCGCGCCGGCTCGACCTCGCGCCCGATCAGGCCGGGGCCGTAGCGCACGTTGTCGGCCACCGTGCCCGGCATCGGCGCCGGCAGCTGGGGCACGAGCACGGCGCGGCGGCGCAGGTCGAGCGGGTCGAGCTCGCGCACGTCGTCCCCGCGGAAGCGCACGCTGCCCTCGTCGGGGTCGGCAAGGCGGTCGAGCAGGCGCAGCAGCGAGGACTTGCCGGAGCCCGACGGGCCGAGCACGGCGGTGGCGCCCGGCTCGATCGCCAGGTCGAGGTCGTGCAGGACCGGCCGTCCGCCGCGGGTCAGGGAGACCCGCTCGAGCTGGAAGAGCGGCGCCGCGCTCAGACCGCCGCGGCCGCGAGCTGGGGGTAGAGCGGGTAGCGCTCAGCCAGGGCGCGGGTGCGATCGGACAGGTCGGACTTCACGCTGTCGAAGGAGTCGCTGGTGAGCGCCTCGCCGATCACGCGGCCGACCTCGCGGAAGTCGTCCAGCTGGAAGCCGCGCGTCGCGAGCGCCGGCGTGCCGATGCGCAGCCCCGACGACACGGCCGGCGGCCGCGGGTCGAACGGCACAGCATTGCGGTTGACCGTGATGCCCACCGTGGCCAGGCGGTCCTCGGCCTGCTGGCCATCGAGCTCGGACTCGCGCAGGTCGGCCAGCACCAGGTGCACGTCGGTGCCCCCAGTGAGAACGTTGACCCCGGCGGCCAGCATCTCCTCGGCCAGCACGGCAGCGCCCGCGCGCGTGCGCCGCTGGCGCTCCCTGAAGAGCTCCGACTGCGCGATCTTCAGCGCCACCGCCTTGGCCGCGATCACGTGCATCAGCGGGCCCCCCTGGAGGCCGGGGAACACGCGCGAGTTGATCTTCTTCGCGTGCTCCTCCTTGCAGAGGATCATGCCGCCGCGCGCACCGCCGAGCGTCTTGTGAGTGGTGGTGGTGACCACGTCGGCGTACGGCACCGGGCTGGGGTGCTCCTCGGCTGCCACGAGCCCGGCGAAGTGCGCCATGTCGGCCACGAGCAGCGCGCCCACCGAATCGGCGATCTCGCGGAAGCGCTGGAAGTCCAGCTGGCGCGGGTAGGCGGACCAGCCGGCCAGGATCAGCTTCGGCTTCGAGTCCTCGGCGATCTGCGCCAGCTCGTCCATGTCGATGCGCGAGTCCTCCTCGCGCACGCCGTAGCTGACGATGTCGTAGAAGAGCCCGGAGAAGTTGATCTTCATGCCGTGGGTGAGGTGGCCGCCGTGGTCGAGCTTCATGCCGAGAATGCGGTCGCCCGGCTCGAGCAGTGCCATGTAGACGGCCTCGTTGGCCTGCGCGCCCGCGTGGGGCTGCACGTTCACGTGCTCGGCGCCGAACAGCTCCTTGGCGCGGTCGATCGCGAGCTGCTCGGCAATGTCCACGTACTCGCAGCCGCCGTAGTAGCGGCGGCCCGGGTAGCCCTCGGCGTACTTGTTGGTCA
>DAIMGB010000084.1:4478-7278 GCA_036724195.1 Thermoleophilaceae bacterium | reverse complement strand
GTCCATCACGATCACGTGCTTCAGCTCGGGGCAGCGGTCGCGGATCTCGCGCACCTTCGCCAGCTGCTCGGCGTCCTCCACGAAGATGGCTCGCGAGTCGGAATGCTCGAGCACGTACTGGCACTCAGCGGGCGAGTTGGTCTGGTAGACGGTGACCAGCACCGCGCCGGCGGTGAGGATTCCGAAGCAGGCGTCGGTCCACTCGGGACGGGTGTGGGCGAGGATCGAGACCTTCTCGCCGGGCTGCACGCCGAGGTCTACGAGCCCGAGCGCGACCTCCCGCCCGGCCTCGCCGAGCTGCGCATAGGAGAGGTCGATCCAGTCGTCGCCCGACTTGTAGCGCTGGGCCGGCTTGTCGGCGTAGCGCTCTGCCGCCTTGGGCAGCAGGTCGGCGATCGTCTTCGAGCCGGTGCCCTGCGCACCGACGGTTCCGGCTTCCATGCGCCGGCAGTCTAAGGCCTGCCGGGAAGCGGCGTTACGCCTTGGCGAGCTCGCGCTTCTGCTTGGCGTCCTTCAGCGACTGGATGAAGAGCGTCTTGTCGATCCGGCCCTGGAAGATCGGCACCCCGAGCTCCATGCATCTGGTGATGACCTCACGCCGATGCATCCCCGCTTCGCGTCCGAGCTCCGTGGGCGTCAAGTGGATCGCCATATACCTGTTCCTCCTCGTCGAATGCGGTGGAGTTGAGATTACATTGCCGTCCCGACGAAGCAAGTGAATTACCGCAAATTGCGCTGTGATCGGGCCGGTTTCCTCCCGTTGTGCGACCCGGGTAACCTGCGACCGCATGGCGAGCGGCGAGCAGGAGGCGGTTGAGGGCGACTTTCTCGAGTCGCTCATGGACACGAGCCTCTACTCGATGGGCGCCTATTTCTCGGACGAGCACCCCGACCTGGTGGACGAGGTCATCGCCCAGAGCGAGGCAATCGAGGAGGCCGGCCTCGAGCGCTACGCGGAGCGGCACGAGCTCACCGTCGAGGCGTGCTTCGAGACCCTCCTGACCGGCCTGGCGGTGCGCTACTACAACGCCGTGGCGGGCTAGCGGACGCAAGGGCACCGGACCGCTGGCCGTTTGTCTCCGCATGAAGATCGGCATTGCCGGCTGCGGCTTCGTGACGCGCAGCTTCCACCTGCCCGCGCTGCGGCGGATCGAGGGCGCCGAGGTCGCGGCAGTGGCTGATCTCGACAAGCGCGCGCTTGCCGAGGTCGCCGACGCGTGGGGAGTCGCACGGCGCTACGCCGACGCCCGGGAGCTCGCCGAGGACCCCGAGCTGGACGTGGTGGCCGTCTGCGTGCCCGCCGCCGCTCACGTGGAGATCGCGGCGCGCGCCCTCGAGGCGGGCAAGCACGTGCTCGTAGAGAAGCCCCTTGCGCTGTCGATGGTTGACGCCGACCGGCTGGTGGAGCTGTCGCGGCAGTCGCCCGGCAAGGCCGTGGTGGGGTTCAACCTGCGCTCGCACCGGCTGGTCCGCCGCGCCCGCGCGGAGCTGCAGGCTCAGCGCCTCGGCGCGATCCAGGGCATGCACTCCACCGTCAGTGACAGCGTTCTGGAGCGCCCCGGCCTGCCTGCCTGGAGGACGGAGCGCGACGGCGGTGGCGGCGCGCTGCTGGACAAGCTGAGCCATCAATTCGACCTCTGGCGCCATCTGTTGGGCGACGAGGTGCGGGAGGTCTCCGCGGTGAGCCGCTCCAACGGCGCTGACGACAGAGTGGTGGCCGTGACGGGCACGATGCGCGGCGGAGTCGTGGCCACGGCGCTGGGCCTCGACCAGACCGCGACCGACAACGAGCTGGTGATCTACGGCGAGGCGGGCTCGATAACGCTCAGCCTGTACCGCTCTGACGGCTTCGTGCGTGCCGGACGCAACGAGATCCCCGGCGCACCGCGCCGGCGGCTCGCCGCGGGCGCGCGGGGCTTCCTCGAGCTGGCGGGCGGAGCGATCCCCGGCCGCAAGGGCGGCGACTTCATGACCTCGTACGTCACGGAGTGGCGCGGCTTCCTGCACGCGATCGAGACGGGCGCCACGCCGGACTGCACGCTCGAGGACGGGCGCCGGGCATTGGAGATCGCGCTGGCCGCGGCGAAGGCGGCCGATCAGGGGCGACCGGTAGAGCTGGGCACCGGCCTGCCGTGAGCACCGCTCCCGAGCTCTCGGTAGTGCTCCCGACCGACTCCTACGAAACGATCGCCGAGGTGGTTCGAACCTGGAGCGCGCAGTCGGCCAGCCGATCCATCGAGCTCGTGATCGTGGCTCCGAGTGCCGAGCCCGATGGCGTCGAGCGCCCCGAGCTGGCCGCCTTCCACGACGTCACGCTGGTGCCGTCGCGACCGTACCCGCTGCCGGTGGCGCGGGCCGCCGGCATCCGCGCCGCTGCGGCGCCGCTCGTGGCGATCGCGGAGACCCACTCCTTTCCGGAGCCTGGCTGCGCCGAGGCCCTGATCGAGGCCCATCGTGGACCGTGGGCCGCGGTCGGGCCGGCAATGGCGAACGCGAACCCGGAAAGCCTGATCAGCTGGGCGAACCTGTTCCTCGACTACGGGCCCTGGGTCGAGCTCGCGGACGGCGGCCCGGCCGACGACGTACCCGTTCACAACAGCTGCTTCAAGCGCCGCGTGCTGCTGGACTACGGACGCGGCCTCGACGAGGTGCTCTCCACAGAGCACTTCCTGGTGCAGGACCTCAAGGCCAGGGGGCATCGGCTCTACATGGAGCCCGCCGCGAGGACCGCCCACCTGAACGTGTCGAAGCCGCTCACCTGGCTCAGCGAGCGCTTCTACGCGGGTCGCGGCTTCGCCGC
>DAIMGB010000084.1:0-4468 GCA_036724195.1 Thermoleophilaceae bacterium | reverse complement strand
CGCCCGGCCGTGGGCCGGGCCGCGCCGGCTCGCCTACGCCGCCGCGACGCCGCTGATCCCGCTCCTGCGCCTTCGCCGCATCCTCCGCCTGCTGAGAGGCTCGCCGCGCACCCGGGGGCTGCTGCCGGCGATCCTTCCGGCGCTCCTGGCCTCCTTGGCGGTGAGCGCCCTGGGCGAGCTTTGCGGCTACGCGTTCGGCGCGGGGCGCGCGGGGCCGCGCTGCCACGAGATAGAGATTCACCGGGCGCGGTTCGTCGCGTGACAGCCGAGCCAGAGCTGTCCGTGGTCGTCACGACGCGCGACCGGCTGCGGTCGGTCGCCGAGTGCCTGGGCGCGCTCGAGGCTCAAACCGGGCCGTCCTCGCTCGAGGCAGTGGTGGTGGATGACGGCTCGGTCGCGGAGCGCGAGATCGCCGACCTCGTCGAGGCGAGCCCGATCGCGCGGCTGCTCCGGACCACCCACGTGGGCGTGGCCGGAGCGCGGAACGCAGGCGCGCGCGCCGCGCGCGCGCCCATCGTGGCCTTCACGGACGACGACTGCGTGCCGGAGGCCACCTGGGCTCAGGAGCTGCTCCATGCCTTCGACGGCGGAAGCCTGGCCGTGGCTGGGCCCACACTCGACGGCTCCCACAACCGCTTCGACCGCGCCACTCAGGCGGTGGTGAACGAGCTGGCCGCGCGGGCCGAGAGGAATGGCTCGCTGCGCAGCTTCTCGCCGGGCAGCAATCTCGCCTGCCGCCGCGGCCTGCTGATCGAGATGCCGTTCGACGAGCAGCGCTACTTTCGCCGCCCCGGTGAGGATCGCGACTGGTGCGCGCGCCTCGTCGAGCGGGGCCATCTGCTCGAGCTCGCGCCGAGCGCCCGGGTACACCACCGCCAGGGCCTCGACCTGCGCACCTTCTGGCTCAAGCATCGCCGCTATGGCCGCGGTGCCTACCTGGTGCGGTCGGGCTCGCCGGCGCCGCCACCGGAGCCGCCGGGTTTCTACGTCGCGTTGCTCCGGAAGGGGTTTGCGCTCGGCGCGCTCACCGGCCTGCTGGTGGCCCTGAGCCAGGTGGCGACCGGAGTGGGCTTCGTCGAGGAGCTGCTGGCCGTAAAGCAGGGGCTGCCGAGGAACTAGCGCCGCGCCGCCTGCCAGGGGGTGGGCCATCCACGCCAGCGCTGGCCCAGGAAGCCCGCGACGTAGGCCGCCTGAGAGACCAGCACGAGCGCGGCCAGCAGCGGTCCCCTCGCGCCCCTTCGCAGGGCCTGGCGGACGAACTCGACGTGTAGCCCGACCTCTGGCCACTCCGGCTTTCCGGTGCGCACCGCGCGATCGCGGCTCAGGGCGTGGGCGCCGCGCCCGTAGCTGAAGTGCTGGGCCGCGAAGCCGCGGAGCGTGACCTCGTGCGCATGGTGGACCACCGCGCGGGGGGCGAAGGACATCCCGTACCCGTGCGCCGCCCAGCGCTCGCACAGGTCGCGGTCCTCGAGGTTCGGCAGGTCCACCTTGAAGCCGTCCAGCGCCCGAAAGCCCTCGGCGGGGACGGCCATGTTGTTCGAGGCGAAGTACCAATCGCCGTTGCCGTTCGTGTTGTAGTGGTCGTACAGCACGTCGTTCAGGAGCTGCGTTGTCTCCGAGAACGGACTGCCCCCGAGCGCGTTCAGAGTCCGGCCCCCGAGCGCGTGGCTCGGCGAGGCCCGATGAAGCTCGGCAAGCCCGCGCAGCCAGCCAGGCGTAGGCAGGCAGTCGTCGTCGATGAAGGCCAGCAGCTCGCCGTCAGCGAGCCGGGCTCCGGCGTTTCGGGCCGCTCCCGGCCCACCGCGCTCGGTGCGCTCCACTCGAATCCGCAACCTGTCCCGGTGTTGCTCGGCCACCGGGCCCACGGGCTCTGGGGCGCCGTCGTCCACCACGATCACCTCGAACCGGTCGCGTGGGTAGTCGAGGGCGAACACCGCCTCGAGGCAGGCCGCAAGCTGGCGCGGCCGGGCGTAGGTCGCGATGACGATCGAGATCGCCGGGAGCTCGCCGGCCACGGCGTCAGCGGCCCTCGTGGGCGGAGGCCACGTGGCTGGAGCGATCGAGCTCGTGCATCATCCTGTCCTCGGCCGCGGCGCCCGGGCTGCCCGTGACGTAGCCGTGCAGCTCACCCAGCTGGAACCCCGTCAGGCCGAGCAGCAGAGCAGGCAGGATTCGCGGGATCAGCTCGCGACTGCGCTTGATCCGGCGGATCTCGCCGATCACGCGGCGGAGCTTGACCATCACGATCAGCGGGCCGGCGGCCGAGTAGAGCAGTCGCTGAAGCGCCGAGAAGTCGTCGTCGTGCACGCGCGCCGCGCCGAACGTGCGCCCGCCGAAGTAGACCCCCTCGACGAACGAGCGCAGCGCCGAGACGTTGATGTGCCGCTCGCGGGCACCTGCCGCGAGGTAAAGCCGCTCTCCCCGCCGCCGCAGGTCCTCGTAGAGGACGGCCTCCAGCTCGAGCATCTCCTCGAGCCGGTCCTCGTAGGGCGCGAGGGCCGCTCGCTTGTAGTGGGTGTGGTGGGAGGGGAGGGCCGCCACCTCTTTCGAGACCTGCGGCTCGACCGACGGTCCGAAATTGATCAGGAGGGCGGCCCAGCTCAGGGCGCTCTCGGGGTTGGCGTTCATCATGCCCACGCCGACCGCGGCCCACGGGCCGCGGTGGGCCTCGATCATCGCTTCCGCCCAGCCCGGCTCGGGAAAGGAGTGCTCTTCGACATAGCCGACGACGGGTCCCGTGCTCGCTCGGAAGCCGCGTGCCAGCGCCGTGCCCGTGGTGCGGAAGTCGGCCTCGATGACCTGATGTCCCCAGAAGCCCTCGAGCTCGGGCTCCAGCCGCTCGAAGCCGTCGCGGCTGGGGGCGACGAGCACGATCTCCAGCCGCTCGCGGGCTGTCTGCTCCCGCAGGTGCCCGAGCGACTGCCGCAGCATCTCGAAGCTGCTGGGCGTGACCATCACCACCGACAGCTCCGGGCCGGCTTGCGGGACGGCCGCCACTCAGATCGCCCCCGTCAGGAGGCCGGCGCCCAGCACGGCGCCCGAGCCCGCCAGGCCGGCGATCGCCAGGCGGGCATTCAGCGCGCCGGGAATCGCCGCGACGGACGCCAGGGCGATGGTCGCCGTTCCGGCGAGCAGCGCCGCGGCGCCGCCGGCGGCCTGGTGGGCCGGAATCGCCAGGGCGGCGGTGAGGAGGAATGCGATGGCGCCGGCGACCGCGGTCACGAGGCGTGCCCCGGCCTGGAGGCGGAGCGCCGCGACCTGGTTGGCGAGGGCGGTGAGCGGCGCGAGCGGCAGAGCCGCCAGCGCTATCGCGATGGCCGCCTCGGCTCCGCTGTAGCGATCGCCCACGGCGAGCGGGACCAGCTCCTCGATGGCCACGACGGCGACGACGGCGAGCGGCACCACCACGAGGAGCGAGCGGGCGGCCAGCTTGCGCAGCGCCTCCTCGGGGCCCGGCCCGATCGTGCTGTCGCCCGTGCCCTCCACGAGCGACGGGAGGTGCACCGCGAAGACTTGTGCGACCACGTAGATGCCGGCGAGCGCCACGCCGACGGCGAGACCGGCGAAGCCCGTCTGGACGCTCGACGCGGCAAGCAGCGAGACAGCCACGATCGCGCCGCGGTGGATCAGCATCTGCAGGCCGTTGCTGATGGCGTAGTGGGTTCCGAAGCGGAGCGCTCCCGGCGGTAGCTGGGCGTCCGCCCGCGCGGCTCTCAGGCGCGGCCCGACCGACGCCCAGCCCCACACGAGCACCACGGCGGACGCCACGGCGATCCCGGCAACGGCTCCCTTCGCGCCGCCAAGCGCGTGCCCCGCCAGGGCCGAAGTGACCAGGAGCGCGTTCTGCACGCCGAAGCGGTGGCTCCACATCGCGGTGCGGCCCATGCCCAGTGCGATCTGGAAGGCGAGGGTGGCTGTTATGTCGAGGGCCAGCGCCACTGCGATCAGGCCGGTCAGCGCGGCCGGGAAGCGATCCGGGACGACCACCACGAGGAGCGCCGCCGCGACGCCGGCCCCCGCCATGCCGATCACGCGCCAGCGGCCAACTCGAAACAGCAGGGCGCGGGCCACGGCGTCGCGCTCCGTGGGAGCGGCCGCCGGCACGAACCGGGACATGAGCGTGGGTCCGCCGATCGCAAGGGACGACGAACCCAGGGTCACGATCGAGAGGGCGAGGGCGAAGGTGCCGTAGTCGACCGGCCCGAGCACCCGAGGGAGCAGCAGGATGAGCAGCACCTGCGTCGTCAGCTCGCCCGCCTTTCCGAGCAGGCTGTCGACGAGGGCCGACCCACTCAACCGGCGTGGGGATAGGCCGGCGCCAGTTCGTTGCACCACGAGATCGGCCATGCGTATGCCCACTAAACGGGTACCCGGCACCGCTTCTGCCGCGCCGGTCCCGCGATGGTCAGTGAGTCGGGCTGGCCAGATTTGAACTGGCGACCTCTCCGACCCGAACGGAGCGCGCTAC
>DAIMGB010000083.1:3010-7291 GCA_036724195.1 Thermoleophilaceae bacterium | reverse complement strand
TCGCCGTGCTGCGCGCGCGTTGCGAGTGGCGCGGGCTGGGCTTCGAGCTGAGCTCTTCCAGCCTGGGCCAGCCCGTCGACCAGTCGGATCACGACCTCTTCTACATCGGCGGCGGCCAGGACCGCGACCAGATCGCCGTGGCCGAGGACATGGCGGCCACCAAGCGCGACGCGCTGCACGAGGCGGCGGAGCGCGACGCGGTGGTGCTGGCCGTGTGCGGCGGCTACCAGCTTCTCGGCCACAGCTATCAGCTCGGCGACGAGGAGCTGCCGGGCGTGGGCATCGTGGACCTGCGCACGGTGCGGGAGGCCGGCGAGCGCCTGATCGGCAACTGCGCAATCGAGGCCGACCTCGGCACAGGACCAAGGCTGATCGCCGGCTTCGAGAACCACGGCGGGCGGACCTACCTCGGCTCGGGCGAGGAGCCGCTCGGGCGCGTGCTGAAGGGCCACGGCAACAACGACAGGGACGGCTTCGAGGGCGTGCACCGCCGCAACGTGATCGGCACCTACCTGCACGGGCCGCTGCTACCGAAGAACGTCTGGCTGGCCGACCGGCTGATCGAGCTGGCGCTGGGGGTGGAGCTGGCGCCGCTCGACGACGCGATGGAGGATGCCGCGCACGACTCGGCGCGGCGGGCGGCGGGCGTCTAGGCCGCGGTGGTGCCGAGCACGCGGAGCACCTCGGCGGCCGAGGTCACTCCCGCGCGCACCTTGTCCAGCCCGTCCTCGCGCAGCGTGGTCATGCCCTCTTCGCGGGCGGCCGCGCGCACCTCGTTGCCACTGGCGCGGCTCAGCAGCAGGTCGCGCACGCGCGCGGACATCGTGAGCACCTCGTAGACGCCGGTCCGGCCGCGGTAGCCGGTGCCGGAGCAGCGCACGCAGCCGACGGGCTCCCAGGCGCCCATGCCGCGCACGACGTCGAAGCCGTTCTCCGCCAGCGCGGCCTTGGTCAGCTTCACGGGCCGCCTGCAGTCGTCGCAGAGGCGCCGAATGAGCCGCTGGGCCAGCACGCACTCCACGGCGGAGGCCACCAGGAAGGGCTCCACCCCCATGTCGATCAGGCGCGCGCCGGCCATCGGCGCGTCGTTGGTGTGCAGCGTGGTGAGCACGAGGTGGCCGGTCAGCGCCGACTCGACGGCGATCTGCGCGGTCTCGCCGTCGCGCACCTCGCCCACCATCATCACGTCGGGGTCGGCGCGCACCATCGAGCGCAGCCCGGTGGCGAACGTGAGCCCCGTGCGCGGGTTCACCTGCACCTGCTTGATGCCCTCGAGCTCGTACTCCACGGGATCCTCGAGCGTCACAAGCGTATGGTCGGGCGTGTTCACGGCGGCAAGCGCCGCGTAGAGCGTGGTGGTCTTGCCCGATCCCGTGGGCCCCGTGACGAGCACGGCTCCGCTGCGGGCACGGATCGCCGCGCTGAAGATCTCCCGGACGGCCGGCCCCATGCCCAGCTCCTCGAGCTCCAGCGCCACGCGGCCCTTGTCGAGGATGCGGATGATGATCGCCTCGCCGCGCACGACGGGCAGCGAGGCCACCCTCAGGTCGATGTAGCGGCCGTCCACGGTCAGCCCCACGCGGCCGTCCTGGGGGAGCCGGCGCTCGGCGATGTCCAGCTCGGCCATCAGCTTTATCCGCGAGATCACGCCGCGCTGGAGGCGCCGCGGCACCATCGTGGCGTCGGTGACCACGCCATCCACCCGGAAGCGCACGCGCAGGTCGCCGCGGCGCGGCTCGAAGTGCACGTCGGACGCGCCGCGCTCCACGGCGTCGGCGATGATCGAGTTCACGAGCTTGATGATCGGCGCCTGGTCGGTGCTCTCGCGCAGCTCGATCACGTCGGCGATGTGGAAGTCGCTCTCCGCCACCTCGTGCACGGTCTCGTCGAGCTGAGAGAGCTGCGCCAGCACGCCCTCGATGTGGTCTGCCGACGCGACCGCACGGCGCACCTCGTAGCCCGTCGCCATCGTGATGTCGTCCACCGCCAGCACGTTCGCTGGGTCCGAGGTGGCCACCAGCAGCACGCCTTCGGAGACGAACGCCACCGGCAGCGCGCCGTAGCGGCGCGCCTTGGCGATGTCGATCAGGCTGGCGGCACCGCGGTCCCAGGAGAAGATGTTCAGGTCGAGGTGCGGGAGGCCGTTGCGCTCGGCCAGGATCCGGGAGAGGCCGGCCCGGTCGAGGTGGCCCTCCTCGATCAGCAGCTGGCCCAGCAGGCCGGCTCCGGCGCGGCTGCGCGCGGCGGCGGCCTCGACCTCCTCCCGCGTGGCGTAGCCCATCTCCACAATCACGTCGCCGAGGCGGCGGCGGCTTCCCGTGGTCCGCGTGGGTTGGGTCAGGCCGGGCGCGGAATCGAGCGAAGCGGAGACGGATACGGACACCAGTCGTCTATCGGCAGGGGACGGGTAGCTTTCAATCATGGATTCGTCCACAAGAACCGCGTTCGTGACCGGCGGCTCGGGCTTCATCGGTCAGGCCCTGATCCGCCGCCTCGTGGAGCGAGGCGACCGCGTGCGCGCCCTGGCGCGCTCCGAGGAAGCGGCCGCCAAGGTGACCGACGCCGGTGCCGAGCCCGTGCGCGGCGACCTGGAGGACGTCGCCGCGATGCGAGAGGGCGCCGCGGCCTGCGAGCTGGCCTTCCACGCGGCGGCCAGGCTCGGCGAATGGGGACCCTGGGAGGAGTTCGAGCGCATCAACGTGGAGGGCACGCGCAACGTGCTCGACGCCTGCCGGGACGCCGGCGTGCGCCGCTTCGTCCACGTGGGCACGGAGGCCGCCGTCATTGCCGGCGAGTCGCTCCACGACGCTGACGAGCGCGTCGCCCTGCGTCCCGACTCGAAGGCCTACTACTGCGCCTCGAAGGCAATGGCCGAGCAGCTCGTGAGAGATGCCGCGCACGGCGGCATCGAGACCGTGGCCGTGCGGCCCCGCTTCGTCTGGGGCCGCGGCGACACGACGCTGCTTCCCACCATGGCCGAGCTTGTCCGGTCGGGGCGCTTCAGGTGGGTCGGCGGCGGCCGCCAGCTGACCTCCGTGACCCACGTGGACAACGTGATCGAGGGCTTGCTGCTGGGCGCCGAGCGCGGCCGCCCGGGCGAGGCCTACTTCGTCACCGACGGCGAGCCCGTGGTGTTCCGCGAGTTCGTGACCCGGCTGCTCGCCACCCAGGGAGTAGAGGTGCCGTCGAAGACGCTGCCGCTGCCCGTGGCGAAGGCCGCCGCGGCCGCATGCGAGACGCTCTGGCGCCGGCTGCCGCTGAAGGGCGAGCCGCCGGTCACCCGCACCGCCATCTGGCTCTCAGCGCTCGAGGTGACGCTCGACATCTCGAAGGCCCGGAGCGAGCTCGGCTACGAGCCGCGCGTGTCGATGGAAGAGGGCCTCGAGCAGCTCGAGGCGAAAGCGGCCTGACTCAGCCTTCGCCGAGCGCCGCGTTGCTGGCGGACTCGCGGTCCGGGCGGACGTTCAGCGTGCCCAGCATGTCGGTGATCTCGAAGACGCGGTGCACCGGGCCGTCGGCGCAAACCACCGCGAAGCCCTGATCGCGGCGCGCCAGGCGCCGGTGGGCGTTCAGGAGCAGCGCGAGCCCCGTGGAGTCCATGAAGTCCACGGCGGACAGGTCCACGACCACCGGGCGGTCGCAGTCGCCCACCGCCTCGTTGAGGCCGGAGATCAGGCGGGAGGCGGACGCGATGTCGATTTCCCCCGTGACTTCGAGGAGCTCGACCGGTCCGGAGGAGTTCCGTTCCATGGACAGTTGCTGCATCCGTTCGCGACCCTAACCGATCCTACGTAATTCAGCGACCCGTGGACCCGAATCCGCCGGCGCCGCGCACCGTCTCGCCGAGGGCGTCGGACTCGACAAGCTCGGGGGTTGCGACCGCCACCACGAGCAGCTGGGCGATGCGGTCGCCGGGCCGCACCTCGAAGGGTTCCGCTGGATCGGTGTTCAGGAGCAGCACCTTGAGCTCGCCGCGGTAGCCCGAGTCGATGATCCCGGGCGCGTTCACCACGCCGATGCCGTGGCGCAGGGCGAGTCCGGAGCGCGGCACCACGAGGCCCGCGTGGCCGTCGGGGATCGCCACCGCGATGCCGGTACCCACGGCGGCCCGCTCGCCCGGGCGGAGGGTCAGCGCCTCGGCGGCGTGCAGGTCGTACCCGGCGTCGCCCTCGTGTGCCTGGGCCGGGCCCAGAGCGCCCTCGCCCAGCCGCGCGAACGTCAGCTTCATCCGCCGGCGTGGCCGTTCTGCGAGAAGCGCTCGAAGCGCGGCGCAGCCGCGGC
>DAIMGB010000083.1:0-3000 GCA_036724195.1 Thermoleophilaceae bacterium | reverse complement strand
GGCTCGCACCCGCACCCCGTCGGCTGTGTCCTCGCGCTCGAGCTCGCCCGCCAGCCGGTGAAGCTCGGACAGGCTGGCGCCGTCCTCGTATGGGACGAGCAGGTCCATGGCCTGCAGGCTGTTCAGGAAGCGGGCCTCGATCGCCTCGTTCAGGTCCTCGAGACCCTCCCCCGTCTCGCCCGACACCTGGATCGCGCGCGGGAAGCGGAAGCCCAGCTCGCGGCGGCGGTCCGCGTCGAGCAGGTCCACCTTGTTGAGAGCCAACAGTCGCGGGCGCTCGCCGGCGCCCACCTCCGAGAGCACGTCCTCGACCGCGGCAATCATCGCGTGCAGCTCAGCCTCCGGCGCCGAAGCGTCGGCCACGTGCACGATCAGGTCGGCGCCCATCGCCTCCTCGAGCGTGGCCGAGAAGGCGTCCACCACCTGGTGGGGCAGCTTGCGGATGAACCCGACCGTGTCCGTGAGCAGGTAGCTTCGCCCGGCGATCTCGAAGGTCCGCGTGGTGGGGTCGAGGGTGTGGAAGAGGCGCTCGCGCACGCCCACGTCGGAGCCGGTGATCGCGTTCAGGAGGGTGGACTTGCCCGCGTTCGTGTAGCCGGCCAGCGCGACCGTCGGCAGCCCGGCCCGGTCGCGCTCGCGGCGCATCGTCGAGCGGCTGCCCTTCGTGTGCTCGAGGCGGCGTCGCAGCGCGGAGATGCGGTCGCGCGCCAGGCGGCGGTCGGTCTCGATCTGCGACTCGCCCGGGCCCCTCGTGCCGATGCCGCCGTCCATTCGCCCGGCGCCCAGGCGCTCGAGGTGGGTCCAGAGGCCGCGCATGCGCGCGAGGTTGTACTCGAGCTGGGCCAGCTCCACCTGCAGCTTGCCCTCGGCCGAGCTGGCGTGCTCGGCGAAGATGTCGAGGATGATCGCCGTGCGGTCGATCACCGGCACGCCGAGCGCCTCCTCGAGGTTGCGCTCCTGGCGCGGCTTCAGCTCGTCGTCGACGGCGACGAGGTTGGCGTCCGCCTCGGTGAGCGCCTGCTTGAGCTCGACGAGCTTGCCCTTGCCGAGATAGCGGTCGGGATCGGGCGCGGGACGCCGCTGGAACAGCTCTCCGGCCACGGCCACGCCGGCGGTGCGCAACAGCTCGCGCAGCTCCGCGAGGTCGGCTTCGTCGGGCCCCGCCGCGATCAGAAAGGCGCGCTGTCGCGCCCGCGCGTTGCGAATGCCCTCGCCATATTGCACTCCCCCAAGTGTAGAAGCAGTCGTGCGCACTCGGCCGAGCCGAGTGCTTCGCATGTAGGCTCCGCGCGTGCGGGTCTTCCTCACCGGTGGAACGGGCTTCATCGGCGCCCACGTGGCGCGCAAGCTGCGCGAGCGGGGCGACGACGTGGTGGCGCTGGCTCGCTCGCCGGAGAAGGCTGCCGCGCTGCGCGAGCTGGGCTGCGAGGTCGTCGAGGGCGACCTGTCGGACGGCGACGCGATTCGGCGCGGCCTCGAGGGCGCCGGGGCGGCCGTGCACGGCGCCGCCATCTACAAGGTCGGCATCCCGAAGTCGGACCGGCCCGCCATGTGGGCGGCGAACGTGGAGGGCACGGAGAAGGTGCTCGACGCCGCCATCGAGGCCGGAGTGCCCCGGATCGTCTACGTGTCCACGGTGAACGTGTTCGGCAACACCGGCGGCAAGGTCGTGGACGAGGGCTACGAGCGCGACGAGTCGAAAGGCTTCCTCTCCTACTACGACGAGACCAAGTACCGCTCGCACCAGATCGCGCGGGACAGGATCGCCAAGGGCGCGCCGATCGTGATCGTGCAGCCCGGCGGCGTCTACGGCCCGAACGACCACTCCGAGGTCGGCAAGATGGTGGAGGAGGCGAGCAAGGGCAAGCTCCGCATGAAGGCATTCCCGGACCTGGGCCTGAACCTGGTG
The DNA here is from genome assembly GCA_036724195.1 of Thermoleophilaceae bacterium. GTDB lineage: Bacteria > Actinomycetota > Thermoleophilia > Solirubrobacterales > Thermoleophilaceae > DATACN01. Next base: position 1,091 of record DAIMGB010000083.1, on the reverse strand, counting down.
CACGTCGAGGACGTGGCCGACGGCGTGCTGCTGGCGCTCGACAAGGGCCGCCTGGGCGAGTCCTACGTGCTGGGCGGGGAGATCACGACGATGGGCGAGGCCGTGGACAAGGCGGCGGTCATGTCGGGGCAGAAGGCCACCAAGCTGACGCTGCCTCCGCTGCTGGCGAAGCTGTCGGCGCCGCTCGGCCCGGTGGTGGGCCCGATGATGGGCTTCCCACCCAACCTCTCAGAGGCGATCAGCGCCTCCGACGGCGTGACCTACCTGGCCAAGGACGACAAGGCGCGCAGCGAGCTGGGCTATACCCCGCGCGACCTCGACACCGGCCTCAAGCAGACGCTGGCCGCCTCCGGATAACTGCTTTCACGCGAAAGCGCAAGCGATCGGCAGCGGTCTGCGTGTCGAGTTTCCGGCCATATAGGCCGGTTTCTCGACGCGCGCTCTCGAGGGCCACGAGCAGGCCGCCGGGTGTTACGCGGCCGCAACGAGCGTGGCGAGACCACTCCGTGTTGCGCGTGTGCCGGGGCACGATCCCGTTTACACCACCGTCGGTGACGCTCAAACAGGGGTCCGATCACGTGCCGGGCTTCGGATTTCACGCGAAAGCGCAAGCGATCGGATTAGGGGTCGGAATCCGACGCTTAGCCCAATCGATTCGTTCGCGATGCGCGACGAGCAGTAGCGATGACGCTACGCGGCGGGCGAGACGTCGAACGTCTGGCCGGCCGCGCGGAGGCGGTCGGCCAACACGCTCCCCATTGCGGTCGCCGGGGTCAGCACCCCGGCGCGTTCTGGGAGCTGCTCGCCGTCGAGCGCGAGGCAGAGGGCGCTCTGTCCCAACATCACCCGCGTAGCCCCGTAGCCCGGGTCGCCCTGCGCTTCCACGCGGCAGACCCAGCGCTCGCCGGCCGGAGTTCGCGCGTGGATCTCGATCACGAAGAACCCCTCCCGAACGAGCTCCTCCTTGGGCCCTGCGCCGGGACCGGGCAACACGCGGTCGAGAGCGAATCGGGAAGGTGGCAGTGCGAGCCCCGCAGCGAGCGCGGCCATGCCCCCTCCCACGCCGAGAGCCTTCGCGCGCCCCGTGATGC
>DAIMGB010000082.1:0-7349 GCA_036724195.1 Thermoleophilaceae bacterium | reverse complement strand
GCCTCCACAGGGATGTTCGGAGCCGTGTGGGCGCAGGGCGAGCTCCGCAAGGTGCTGGCCGCGACGGGCGCCCGGGTGGTCGAGGGAGAGGTGGCCGTGGGCCACGCTCACGAGCGCTTCGACGCGCAGGGCCGCCTGACCGACGCGGACCTCCAGCAGGCGCTGGAGGACACGATCTCGCTGGTGCGGGCCGAGCTGCTGCCCGCCAGCGTGGCGGCTTAGGCGGCCGCGGCCGCCGCGATGCCGGCCGGCAGCGCGGCTGGAGGTCCGAGCAGCTCGATCCCGTTCACTGCGGCGATCGCCGCCAGAGAGGTGGGCTCCTCCACCGAGGGCCAGCCCTTCTCGGGCTCGGCCAGCGGCCGGCAGATTGCCAGGCCGAAGTCGGCAAAGCGCTCGAGCTCCTTGATGTTCGTCATCACGAGCCAGCGGGCGCCGCTGGTCTCCGTGCGCAGGGTGCGTGCCATGCCGCGCGGCGCTTCGATCACGTCACCGGGCTGCCCGGTCACCTGCTCGTCGCCCACGAAGAAGGTCACCGCGCCCTCGAGCACGCGGTAGCTCTCGTCCTCGTCGCGTGTGTGGAGGGGCGTCATCCATCCCTTTGGGGCCGTTCGTTCGATCATCGCTTTCATGGGGCACAGCATCCACCCCCCGCGCGCGGCTGCCATCGGGGTGACCCCTAGACGGCCACCCGAGTCTTTCGACCCCCTAGGCCGGGTCTTCGGGTGCTGAGCAGTCGTCGGCGCCGGAGGCCGGGTCCACGCCCGGCAACCGGTCGAGCATGGCGGCCAGCTGCCCCAGCTCCTCGTCCTCGAAGCGCTCCTCGAGCAGCGCTCGAACGCCGGCGATGTGCGACTTGGAGGCCTTGCTCAGCCTGGCCTTCCCGGCGTCGGTGAGCACCGAGTAGCTGGCCCTGGCGTCCGAGGGGCAGACCTCACGCGCGATCAGTCCGCTGCGCTCCAGGCCGTCGAGCAGGCGCGTGACGCCGGAGGCCGTCAGAAGCAGGTTGTTGGCGAGGTCCACGCGGCGCATCGGGTCCTCGGCACGCGCCAGGTGAAGCAGCGCCTCATAGGCGTTGATCGTGAGCCCGTGCTCCTGCTGCAGCTCGGCGCTCAGCTGGCGGGTGACCGCCGCGTGGGCGCGAACCAGCCGCACGAATACTTCCAGGGCCGGCGATGTGGTCTGGGTACTCGCCACCTTGACACTCAATCTACCCGTGTTGCGATGATCCACGGCGCGATGAGCCCACTCAGCTTCCAGGAGCGGCCGGCGGAAGGCAACCCCGAGGGGCTGCTGGTGCTCCACCACGGCCGCGGCGCCGACGAGCACGACCTGATCTCGCTGAGCGATGTGCTCGATCCGCAGCGCCGCCTCCACGTGGTCACGCCCCGGGCCCCGCTCACGCTGCCGGGCTGGCCCGGCTACCACTGGTATGTGGTTCCGCGCGTTGGCTACCCCGAGCCGGACAGCTTCCGATCGTCCTACCAACAGCTGGCCGGCTTCCACGACGAGCTCTGGGAGCGCACCGGCCTGGCGCCGGAACGGACAGTGCTCGGCGGCTTCTCGATGGGCTCGGTGATGAGCTATGCCCTCGGGCTCGGTCCGGAGCGCCCAGCGCCGGCCGGCATCCTCGCCTTCTCGGGCTTCGTGCCCACGGTGGAGGGCTGGGAGCCCGACCTCGCCGGGCGCACGGCGCTTCGGGCGTTCATCGCGCACGGCCGCGGCGACCCGATCATCGGAGTCGAGTTCGGCCGCGCGGCCCACCAGCTCCTGGAGGGCGCCGGCCTCGAGGTGGAGTACCACGAGTCGGACGTGGCCCACCAGATCGATCCGGACAACGTGCCGAGTGCAGTCGAATGGATCGGAGCGACGCTGCCATGACCCGCGCGGACATACACGCCTGGTTGATGGACATGGACGGGGTGCTGGTGCGAGAGGAGGAGGCGATCCCCGGCGCCGACCAGTTCCTGGGCCGGCTGCAGGAGCTCGAGATCCCCTTCCTGGTACTCACGAACAACTCGATCTACACCCGCCGCGACCTCGCGGCGCGACTGCGCACAAGCGGTCTCGCCGTCCCCGAGGAGGCCATCTGGACATCGGCGCTCGCCACCGCGGACTTCCTCCAGGACCAGCGGCCGGGCGGCAGCGCGTTCGTGGTGGGCGAGGCCGGCCTGACCACGGCGCTGCATCAGGTCGGCTACACACTCACCGAACGCAGCCCGGACTACGTGGTGCTGGGCGAGACCCGCACCTACAGCTTCGAGCAGATCACGCGGGCCATCCGCCTGATCGGAGCAGGCTCGCGCTTCATCGCCACGAACCCCGACCCCACCGGCCCCTCCCAGGCTGGTCCGTTACCCGCCACCGGGTCCGTGGCCGCGCTGATCAGCCGCGCGACCGAGGTGGCGCCCTACTTCGTCGGCAAGCCGAACCCGCTGATGATCCGGTCGGCGCTGAACGCCCTTGACGCGCACTCCGAGAGCACGGTGATGATCGGCGACCGGATGGACACGGACATCGTGTCCGGGTTGGAGGCGGGACTCGAGACGATCCTCGTGCTCACCGGCATCAGCACCCAGTCGGACATCGACAAGTACCCCTACCGGCCGGCGCGGATCGTCGACTCGGTGGCGGAGCTCGTCGAAGACCTGCCCTAGGCCCGCTTTGAGCTCTTTGCCAGCTCGCCGGCGCGCCTGACCTCGGCCCGCCTTCGGCCGTCCGCCTTGGCCTGGTCGTTGGCCTCGCGCTCGACCTTGCCCGCCTTGCGGGTCTCCGCGTTCTTCTTTGCGACCTGCTCCCTGGCCGCCAGCCAGGCGGCCTCGCCACGCAGGGCGGGCTTCTCCCCTTCAGTCATTGGGAACGTCCTTGCTGCCCCTGGATGTGGTGGCCACAGGGGGGCGCAGGAGCGCAACACCCGGCAGTGGTACTCCATCAAGGCTACCGCGCTGCTAGCGTCCTGACCTTAGGGTCGCATCGAACGGTGCGGCAAAGAAGTGTTAGCGCCCGTAGTTGCCTACCAGCATCCTCCGGTTCGCAGCACTGAGCCGTGGAGGAGAAACATGGCAACAGGAACAGTCAAGTGGTTCAGCGACGAGAAGGGCTTCGGCTTCATCACACCTGATGAGGGCGGCAAGGATCTCTTCGTCCATCACACCGGGATTGCCGGCGGGGGCTTCCGCTCCCTGCAGGAGGGCGACAAGGTGTCGTTCGACGAAGAGGCCGGCGACAAGGGGCCGAAGGCCTCCAACGTCCAGGCTGTTTAAGTAGCGGGCTTCCGGCGCCCGTCCTCAGGGTCGGGCGCCGAAGCCGCTTTCTTCGCGCGCGCCAAGCGCGCCGCCGCGCCATCGTAGGCGCGCTCCAACTCCGCGAGCCGCGACATGTTCGCGGCCTTGCCGCCGTAGAGACGCGCGCGGTACAGCTCCAGCCGCTCGCGCCTGTAGCGCGCCTCCTGCTGCAGCTCCTCGATCCGGTGTTGCCCTGAGTCGGCGCGGTCTCGCACGAGTGGGCGCTACTGGGCTCGAACCAGTGGCCTCCGCCTTGTAAGGGCGGCGCTCTCCCAACTGAGCTAAGCGCCCGCCAGAACGAGTCTAGGGTGCTGTGGCATAGCCCCGACGAGAATCGAACTCGCTCCTCGAGCTTGAAAGGCTCGCGTGCTGACCGTTACACCACGGGGCCGCAGGTTGTCGATTGTAGGTGCGGAAGGTGGGCCGCCTGGGACTCGAACCCAGATCTAACGGGTTAAAAGCCCGCCGCTCTGGCCAATTGAGCTAACGGCCCGCGGCTAGTTTGCCAGTAGGGCGCCCGTTCAACAGCACGGCGTCCAGCAATCCCGGGAAGCGCTCGTCCAGGTCGTCGCGGCGCAGGGAGAGCAGCCGCTTGCGGCCGTCTGGGCGGGACTTGATCACGCCGCATTCGCGCAGGACCCGGTAGTGGTGGGAGAGGGTGGCCTTCGAGAGCTGGGACTCGAAGTGCCCGCACGAGCACTCGCTCTCGGTGGCCAGGTGCCTGACGATCGCCAGGCGGGCGGGCTCGCTCAGCGCGTGGAGCACCGAGGCAAGCTCGAGCTCCGCGCGCGGTGGGTGGTGGGGCTCACGCATCGCCTCGCGCGCAGACTTTAGCGACGGTTCGACGCCTCTCTAAGGGACTAGTGGCGGAAGTGGCGGCGAGCCGTGAAGACCATGGCCACGCCCGCGGCGTCGCATGCCTCTACGACCTCGGGGTCGCGCTGCGAGCCGCCCGGCTGGATGATCGCCTTGACGCCCGCGTCCATGGCCAGCTGCGGGCCGTCGGCGAAGGGGAAGAAGGCGTCGGAGGCCAGCACGGAGCCGTCGAGCGGCCGCTCAGCCGCGCGTGCCTTGTCGATCGCGAGGCGCACCGAGTCCACGCGGCTCATCTGGCCGGCGCCGATGCCGGCGGTGGCCAGGCCGCGGCCCAGCACGATCGCGTTCGAGCGCACGCGCTTGCACACCCGCATCGCGAATATCAACTCGCCCCACTCCTCTTCGGACGGCTTGCGCTGCGTGACCACGCGCATCTCCTCGCGCAGCTCCAGGCCGGTGTCGCGGTCCTGCACCAGCATCCCGCCGCGCACGCGCTTCATGTCGTGTTCGGCCACGCCCATCCTGCGCCGCTCGCGGTCCTCGAGGATGCGGATGTTGGGCTTGCCCTCGAGCACCTCGAGCGCGTCGTCGGTGTAGCCCGGGGCGAACACCAGCTCCACGAACATCGCGTTCAGCTTCTCGGCCAGCGGCTTCTCGACCTGGCGGTTGAAGCACATGACGCCGCCGTAGGCGCTCATCGGGTCGGTGGCGAGCGCCTTGTCGAAGGCCTCCTCCACGGTGGCGCCGACAGCGCAGCCGCACGGGTTGTTGTGCTTGACGATGGCCGCCGCCGGCAGCTCGAACTCCTCCACCAAATGCCGCGCCGAGTCGAGGTCGAGCAGGTTGTTGAACGACAGCTCCTTGCCGTGCAGCTTCGACACCATCGACAGCAGGTGGCTGCGCGCGCCTACTTCTGTGTAGTACGCGGCGCGCTGGTGCGGGTTCTCGCCGTAGGGAAGGTCGAGCACCTTCTCGTACGAGCGCGGGTACTGCGCCGGGAAGTCCTCCTCGCGCTCGGAGAACCAGCGCGAGATCGCGGCGTCGTAGCGCGCGGTGTAGGCGAAGGCCTCCATGGCGAGGCTCTCGCGCGTGCGGTCCGACAGCCGGCCCTCGCCCTCGCGAAGCTCGTCGAGCACGGCGTCGTAGCTTTCGGGCGACACCACCACCGCGGCGAACGGGTGGTTCTTCGCTGCCGCCCGGATCAGCGTCGGGCCGCCGATGTCGATGTTCTCGATGACCTCCGACTCGTGCGCCCCGCGACGCCCCGCGACGGCCTCGAACGGGTAGAGGTTCACGCAGACGAGGTCGATCGGCTCGATCTGGTGCTCGTTCAGGGTGTCCACATGGTCGGGGTTCGAGCGCACCGCAAGCAGGCCCGCGTAGATGCGCGGGTTGAGCGTCTTCACCCGGCCGTCGAGCATCTCGGGGAAACCCGTGTAGTCCTCGATCGCGCGCACCTCGACGCCGTCGGACGCGAGCTCCCGCGCTGTGCCCCCGGTGGAGACGATCTCCACCCCGAGCTCGGCGAGGCCGCGGGCGAAGTCGGCCAGGCCGCGCTTGTCGGAGACGGTCAGGAGCGCCCGCCGCACGCGAACGTCGCCGGCGGCCGCCTGCTCCGCCCCCGTGGGCTCAGTCGTTCCCGGCATCCTCGATCCTCATCAGCCGTGGATTGTCGGGGTCGGGGACGACGCGTCCGGCGGCGATCAGCCGCACGGCCTTCGGCAACAGCCGGTGCTCGACCTCGTGCACGCTGGCCTCGACGTCCTCCACGGGCCGAGAATAGGTCAGTTCGAGAGCCTCCTGCAACACGATCGGCCCGCTGTCCACTCCCTCGTCCACGAAGTGCACGGTCACGCCCGTCAGCTTGACGCCGTGCTCGAGGGCCTGCTCGATGGCCCTGACGCCGGGAAAGGCGGGCAGCAGCGAGGGATGCACGTTCACGATCCGGCCGGCAAAGCGGCGGATGAAACCCACACCGAGGATCTCCATGAAGCCCGCCAGCACCACGAGCCGGGCGCCGCGCTCGTCCATCCAGTCGCCGAGCGCCTGATCGCGCTCGTCGCGGCCGGCGTGGTCGCCGATGGCGAAGACCGCTGTCTCGACGCCCGCGTCCCGCGCCCGCTCGAGGCCGCGGGCTCCCTCCTTGCTGGCGGCGACCGCGGCCACGTCGATGTCGGGGTCGTCGAGCAGCGCCTGCAGGTTGGTGCCCTCCCCCGAGATCAGAACGGCGATCGGGAACTCTTGGCTCACGCGGCGACGCGCAGCACCGGATACGGGCCGCCGCTCGTGGCCAGCCGGCCGTCCTCGATCAGGTCGTCCACGCGCGCCAGGATCTGCGCGCGGCGTAGATGCGAAGAGCTGCCGTACACGGGAAGGCCGTCGTAGGAGTTGCGCTGGATCTTCTTCGTGCGCGCCCCGTGCAGGATCTCCACGCAGGTGGTGCGGCCCACCGCCGGCTTCGCGGAGCGCGCCACGGCGATGATGGCGTCGTCGAGATCGCCCACCTCGATCGGCTCCGGGGGCGGCGCCACGAGGCGCAGCTCCGGGTCGCAGACATCGCAGCAGCGCTCAGCGGTGGCCGGGGGGGCCGAGTCGCCGAAGTGGCTGAGGATGGCCCGGCGGCGGCACGAGTCGCCCTCGACGTACGCCCAGATCTCGCGGTACTGGCGCCAGCGCGCGCGGGCCGCCTCCTCCACCGACGCGCGGCAGAGAGCGTCGGCACGGCGGTCGAACGCGGACGTGACCGTGCCGGCCACGCGGTCGGGCGCGGACGGCGAGGGGCGCACGACGCCGGCTCGGGTCAGGTGCCCGACCAGCGATCGCACCCGGTCGCCGCCTCCGCCGAGGTCGCGCGCGAGCGGCGCCCCCTCGAGCGAGTAGCGGCCGTCGCCGTCGGCCGCTGCCGTGAGGCGGTCGGCCAGCCAGCCGGGCAGGCCCGGCTCGACCTCGTCGCGCTTGATGAAGTGCACGTGCAGGGCCTTGTCGCGGTTCTCGGCCAGGAGCAGCGCGCGGGCGGGTGCACCGTCGCGTCCCGCGCGGCCGGCCTCCTGGTAGTAGGCCTCGAGCGAGGCCGGCACGCTGGCGTGCACCACGGTGCGCACGTTCGGCTTGTCGACCCCCATGCCGAAGGCGTTGGTGGCGCAGACCACGCGCACGTCGTCGGCAAGGAAGCGGCGCAGCCCCTCGGCGCGGGCGCCGCGGTCGAGCCCGGCGTGGTAGGCCAACGCGGGCTCTCCGAGGGCGGACTCGAGG
>DAIMGB010000081.1:6984-7447 GCA_036724195.1 Thermoleophilaceae bacterium | reverse complement strand
CGCCGACATGCGCATCCGTAGGCTCAACCGCCTGATCCACGCGATCGGCCGCGACCACCCGACGGTGGAGGGCTACCGGCGGCTGGCGGACTCGGTCGAGCTGCCGTAGGCCAGCTCGCGGGCGCGGGCGAAGATCGCGTCGAGCATCGGCTCGGTGAGCCTGCCGGTGAAGGTGTTCTGCTGGCTGGGGTGGTAGGTGCCCAGCAGCAGCGGGCCGTCCTGAACCGGGTGCTCGGCGCCGTGGCCGAACTTCGGCTTCGGCCTCAGGCCCAGCAGGCGGCAGGCCGCGTCCCACGCGAACCCGCCCAGGCACACGATCACGCGCGGCTGCAGCAGCTCGAGCTCCCGTGCGGAGTAAGGCAGGCAGTTGTCGCGCTCCTCCGGCAGGGGCTTGTTGGCCGGCGGGGCGCAGCGCACGGCCGCCGCGATGAAGACGCCCTCCAGGCGCAGCCCGTCATCCGCG
>DAIMGB010000081.1:0-6974 GCA_036724195.1 Thermoleophilaceae bacterium | reverse complement strand
CCCGAGCGGTCGCCGGTGAAGACACGCCCGGTGCGGTTGCCGCCGTGGGCGGCGGGGGCCAGGCCGAACACGTAGACCCCTGCCTCCGGGTCGCCGAAGCCGGGGATCGGCTTGCCCCAGTAGTGCTCGTCGCGGTAGGCGGCGCGCTTCTCTCGCGCGACGCGCTCGCGCCATTCGACCAGGCGCGGGCAGCGGCGGCATCCGACCACGCGCTGCTCGAGCTCGTCCAGCGCAAGCAGCCGGCTCGGCCGGCTGCGCAGCGACCCTGTCAATCCTTCAGCCGCTTGCCCGTCGTGAACAGGTACTGCGCCCACAGGTAGGCCGGGATCGCCAGCGCGGCAACGACGCCCAGGGCCAGGTAGATCGAGACGTCCGACCGGCCCAGGAAGCCGTACCGCACCGCGTCCACGAGGTAGAAGAGCGGGTTCGCGTGCGACAGCTCGTGCCACGGCGAGGGCAGGCGGTCGATCGAGTAGAAGGTGCCGCCCAGGAAGGCCAGCGGCAGGATCAGGATGTTCGAGATGAAGGTGGTGTGGTCCCAGGTCTCCGCGTAGATGCCCACCACGGTGCCGAGCGAGGAGAACAGCACGAGCGCCAGCACCACCGCCACGATCAGGGCCAGCGGCCGGTGCACCGGCGCGCCCACCAGCGGGATCGACAGCACCAGCAGCGAGCCGCCGATGGCGCTTGCCCGGAACGCGCCGCCCACCGTGTAGCCCAGAGTCATCTGCCATGGGTGCATCGGCGCGGAGAGCACGTCGTGGATGTAGCGGTCGAAACGCGCCTGGAAGATCGAGGCCGAGTTGTTGGCGTAGGCCGCCTGCACCATGGCCATCGTGATCAGCCCCGGCACGATGAACACGTCGTACGGCACGCCCTGGATGCCGCCCCGGATGCGCCCGAGCGAGAGCCCGAACACGACGATGAACAGGATCGACGAGATCACCGGCGCGAGGATCGTCTGGGTCCAGAGCTTCGACACGCGGAGCGTCTCGCGCCGCGAAAGCCAGAGCAGGCCGTTCACGGGGTGGCCGCCATCGCCTTCACGTAGACGTCGTGCAGGCGGTCCACGCCGAAGTGGTCGCGCAGGCCCTGCGCGGTGTCACGGGCGATCAGCCGCCCGTGCTGGATAAGGCCGATCTCCTCACAGAGCTGCTCGGCCTCCTCGAGGTAGTGGGTGGTCAGCAGGATCGTGGTCCCCTCCGCGTGCAGCTGGCGGATGTAGCGCCACAGCTCCATGCGCAGCTCCACGTCCACGCCCGCGGTGGGCTCGTCGAGGATCACCAGGCGCGGGCGGTGCATAAGCGCCCGCGCCAGCAGCAGGCGGCGGCGCTGGCCGCCCGAGAGCTTCGGGGCGCGCACGTCGCGCTTACCCTCGAGGGCGAACACCCCGATCATCTCTTCGGCGCGCTGCTCGGCCTCGTCGCGGCCCATGCCGAAGTAGCCGCCGTGGTAAACCAGCGTCTCCCTGACCGTCAGGAAGCGGTCGAGGTTGATGTCCTGCTCGGCCAGGCCGATCCAGCTGCGCGCCTTTAGTGTCTTGGCCGGCTCTCCGAAGACGAGGATCTCGCCGGCGGTCACGCGGATCAGGTTGCAGACGGCGCTGATCGCGGTGGTCTTGCCGGCCCCGTTCGGTCCGAGCAGCCCGAAGAAGGAGCCGGCGGGGATGTCGAGGTCGAAATCCTCGAGTGCGAGCGTGCCATCGTCGTAGCGCTTGGTCAGGCCACGGATCGACAGCGCCGGTGCTGGCTCCTGGAACACCGCATCGACACTACCGACCGCCCAGCGCGCGGCCGTACTGCTTCTCGTAGTAGTCGCGGTACTCGCCCGAGCGGATCGGCGCCCACCAGTCCTCATTGGAGCGATACCACTCGACCGTGCGCTCGAGGCCCTCGGCGAAGCGCACCTCGGCCTCCCAGCCCAGCTCCTCGCGGATCTTGTCCGAGCCCAGCGAGTAGCGGCGGTCGTGGCCGGGACGGTCGGTCACGTGCTCGATCAGCGACTCGTCGCGGCCGGTCAGCTCGAGGATGCGCTTGACCACGTCCACGTTCTCCATCTCGTCCGGGCCGCCGGCGTTGTAGGCCTGGCCGGGCCGGCCGCGCTCGAGCACGGTGTGGATGGCGCGGCAGAAGTCCTCCACGAACAGCCAGTTGCGCACCTGGCGGCCGTCGCCGTAGACGGGCAGCGAGTCGTCGTGCAGCGCGTTCAGCACCATCAGGGGGATCAGCTTCTCGGGATACTGGCGCGGGCCGTAGTTGTTCGAGCCGCGGCAGATGAGCGCCTCGGTGCCGTAGGTGTGGGCGTGGGCCGACACGAGCAGGTCGCCGGCCGCCTTGGTCGCCGAGTAGGGGGAGGAGGGGTCGAGCGGCGAGGTCTCCGTGAACGAGCCCTCGGCGATCGAGCCGTAGACCTCGTCGGTCGAGACCTGCAGGTAGCGCGGCACGCCCAGCTCGCGCACGGCGTCCAGCAGCACGCCCGTGCCGATCACGTGCGTGCGGGCGAAGGCCTCCTGGTCGTCGATCGAGCGGTCCACGTGCGACTCGGCGGCGAAGTTCACGACCGCGTCGCAGCCCTCCATCACCTCACGCACGACGCGCGGGTCCTCGATCGCGCCCACCACCAGCTCCGCGCCGTCGGGCAGGTTCTCGCGGCGCCCGGCGTAGGTGAGCTTGTCGAGCACGACCACGTCGTGGTCGTCGCCCACCAGGCGCGCGTACGTCGAGCCGATGAAGCCCGCCGCGCCCGTCACCAGCAGCCTCATACCTTCACCCCGAGGTAGGCGTCGAGGCCCGCCTGCCAGGGCGGCAGCTCGATCGCCCCGGGCCGCTCGCTGCGCAGCACCGACCAGGCTGGCCGCGGGGCGGGGCGTGGGAACTCTTCGCTGGTGCACGGCTCGACGCGCTTGTCGATGCCGGCCCGCTCGAAGATCGCCCGCGCCAGCTCGTACCAGGAGCACTGGCCCGCGCCGGCCATGTGGTGCACGCCGAAGTCCTCTCCACGCGCCAGTTGCAGGATGCCCTCCGCGAGGTGCGGCGTGTAGGTGGGGCAGCCCACCTGGTCGTCTACCACCCGCAGCTCGTCGCGCGGGCTGGCGAGCATCGTCGCCACGAAGTTTTTGCCGTGCTCGCCGAACAGCCACGAGGAGCGCACCACGAAGTGGCGGGGGTTGGCCGCCGCGGTGGCCTGCTCGCCCGCCAGCTTCGAGCGCCCGTAGGAGGACAGCGGCCCGGTGGGGTCGGACTCCACGTAGGGCTCGCGCTTGGACCCGTCGAAGACGTAGTCGGTCGACACGTAGACCACGCTCGCGCCGCCGGCCGCCGCCGCCTCTGCCGCGTTGCGCGCCCCCAGCTCGTTCACCAGCAGCGCCTGCTCGCGCTCGGCCTCGGCGCCGTCCACGTCGGTCCAGGCGGCGCAGTTCACCACCACGCCGGGCTCGGCCCGGCTGACTGCCGAACGCACCGCGCCGGCGTCGGTCACGTCGCAGTCCGCGCGCCCGAGCGCCACGACGGCGTCGCCGGCCAGGCGCGCCACGTCGCGGCCGAGCATGCCGCCCGCTCCGAGCACGAGGACTCGCATCAGTCGCCGCCGGGTGCGGCGCTAAAGAATCTGGACGTCCGCATTGTCGCCGACGACGAACCGGTACGCCTTCGGCAGCGCCGGCCCTCGTCCAATGCGAACATTACGCCCAATCAGGCTCGCCTCGATGCGGTACTCGAGGTCGCTGATCTCGGAGCCCGACAGCACGATCGAGTGCTCGAGCTCGGCGGCGCGGATGCGGACGTTGTCACCGATCGCCGTGTACGGGCCGATGTAGGCGTCCACCAGCTCGGAGCCGGCTCCGATTACGGCCGGGCCGCGCACCGTGGTGCGCTCCAGCCGCGCGCCCGCCTCGATCACCACGCGGCCCTCGACGCGGCAGTCCACGAGCTCGCCCTCCACCCGCTCCTCCAGGTCGTCGAGGATCAGCCGGTTGGCCTCGAGCATGTCCTGCACCTGCCCGGTGTCCTTCCACCAGCCGTGCACGATGTGCGGGTCCACCCGCAGGCCGGAGTCCACGAGGTGCTGGATCGCGTCGGTGATCTCCAGCTCGCCGCGGCCGGATGGCTCGATAGCCCTTGCAGCGTCGAACACCGCGGACGTGAACATGTAAACGCCCACGAGCGCCAGGTCCGTGCTCGGGTCGCTGGGCTTCTCCACCAGCCTCTTCACGCGCCCCTCGCTGAGCTCCGCGACGCCGTAGTGCTCCGGATCCGGCACCGGCGTGAGCAGGATCAGCGCGTCGGGCTCGTCGCTGCGGAAGGTGTCCACGAGCAGGCGGATGCCGTCGCGCAGCAGGTTGTCGCCCAGGTACATCACGAACGGGGACGAGCCGAGGAACGGCTCGGCCGTGAGCACGGCGTGGGCGAGCCCGAGTGGCGCGTCCTGCTCGATGTACTCGATCGAGAGCCCGAAGCGGGAGCCGTCGCCCGCGGCCTCGCGGATCTCGTCGCCGGTCTCGGGCGCCACGATCACGCCAACCTCGGCGATGCCGGCCTCGGCCATCGCCTCGAGCCCGTAGAAGAGCACCGGCTTGTTCGCCACCGGCACCAGCTGCTTCGCGCTGGTGTGGGTGAGCGGGCGCAGGCGCGTGCCCTTGCCACCGGAGAGGATCAGGCCCTTGAGCTCCTCCATCAGTAGGTGCCCTCGAGCTTGCGGTGGTCCCAGCTCACGATGCGCCGCGGCTTGAAGCGCAGCCCGACGCGCTTGGGCGCCTGGGCGCGGAACCCCTCCTTCATCTCCTCGGAGCCGCCGCCGTAGCGGTCCACGAGCGCCTCGCCGACCTTCGCCACCTTCTCGGTGTCGCGCTCCAGCTCCACGTCGCACTCGAGCATCACGCCGCGCAGCTCGTGATACTGCACGCCGTCCTCGATCGCCACGGTCGCGCGCGGGTCGCGCTCGAGGTTCTTCGCCTTCTGCGACTTGGCGAAGGTCCAGCCCTCGAGCTCGATGTCGTCCCGCACGAACCAGAGCGGCACGACGTGGGGGAGGCCGCGCGGCCCGAGGGTGGCCACCTGCATGACCATGCGGTCGTCCAGGTAGGCGCGCAGCTCGTCGTCGCTCAGCTTGATCTGGTCGCGGCGGGAGGGCACTAGGCGCCGGTACGCGCCGCGGACAGCCTGATGCGGCCGATCGAGTTGGCGAGATCCAGGCTGGACGGATCCTCGTCGCCGCTCAGCTCGAGCGCGCCGTTCTTCTTGACCTGCCTGGCCACCGAGCTCGGCACGTCGAACGGTGCGACGATCGTCGAGCTGGTCCCGGGCTGCAGCGGGAAGGGATCGCCGCCGGGCTGCACCTCGAACTGGGTGCGGTCGTCCTCCGCGAACAGCCTGTCGCCCACCACCAGGCCGGAGTCAAAGGAGTCGAGCGGGTTCTTGCCGGTGTTCTTCAGCTTGTACTTCACGAGCACGAAGGCGCCCTCCTTCGGGCGGCGGCGCTCGACCAGCCCGAAGCGGCGCGTGAGGATGGCCTTGCCGAGCTTCAGCTCGACGTCGCCGGCCGTGGCCACCGCCAGCTTCAGCGTGCCGTCGCGGTTCACGATCGTCAGCGTCTTCTCGTCGAGCTTGCAGGTGCCCTCCTTGCCGGGACCCGCCGGGTCGATGCTCTGCTTCTGGCAGGGCGTCTCCTCGGGCGGCAGCTTGATCTCGTTCGCCGGCTTGCCGAGGTTGCCGAGGATCGTGGTCAGCCGCCTGTAGCGGGCGTCGGTCTTCTTCTCGTCGGCGATCCAGGTGAGCACCACGTTGCCGTAGAACTTCGTCGCGATCCAGCCGCCGGAGGGCGAGCGGTTCCAGTAGATGCCGTTCTCCGGCTTGATCTCCTGTTTCTTGTCGTCCTGCTTGAAGATCTTCAGGGCCTCCTTGCGCTTGACCACGTACACGTTGAAGGCTCCGTAGCGGTCCTGTGGGCCGGCCGAAGCCCCCGAGGTCGCCGGCAGCGTGAGCGTGTCGAAGCTGGTGGACGGCCGGGTGATCAGCTCGACACCGCCCGCCTGCTGGAACAGGTCGGCCACGTCCCGGTCCGAGTGCTTGCCGGCGTCCTCGCTGCCGCTCGACTTGTCGCCCCCTCCGCAGCCGCCGACCACGGCTGCGGTCGCGGTCGCGAGCAGCATCAGTGCGCGGCGCCTCACCGGGCGAGAGGGTACCCGCTCAGCTCTTGACGGCGCCCAGCACGGCTTCGGCCGCTTCGGCGACCGCGCGGCGGGCTTCCTCGGGCTCCAGGACCACCGCGTCGCCGGCCTCCTTGAGCACCTCGCGCGCGAGCCAGTCCGGGCCCGCGTAGGCGCGCTCCACCACCACCGAGCCGTCCGACAGCTCCTGCACCACGCGCCGGTCCTCGCGCGCCCAGCGGGCGCGCTCGGGGGAGATCAGGATGCGCGCCACGTGGGAGGCGTCCACCTCGCCGGTGCTGGGCCAGCCGTGCACGTCGGGCTCGATGCCCTCGCGCGGCTCGAAGCGCTCCTCGAGCACGGTGGCCTCGCGGATGCGGTCGAGCCGGTAGGAGCGCGGCGCGTCCTTCTCGAGGTCGAAGGCGTGCACGTACCAGCCCTCCTGGCCGTTCAGCAGCTTGTACGGCTCCACGGTCCGCTGCGTGAACTCGTCCTCGTTCTCCTTGTAGTACTCGATCTCGAGCAGCCGCCGGCCGGCGATCGCCCGGCTCACCACGCGCGCGATCTCGGAGTCGTCGCCCTTGGCGGTGGTGATCTGCAGGCCCTCCTCGGCCGGGTCCTGGCCGAGCGCCTTGACGATCTTCGCGCGCGCGGAGCTCAGCGAGCCCTCGGGCAGGTGCTCGCCGATCAGGTCGATGGCGGCCACGAGCGCCTTGGCCTCGAGCGGCAGCAGGCGGGCGGGCTGGGCGAAGTTGTCGCCGTAGGGCTCGGGATCGACCTCGATCGAGTCGCCCTGCACCTCGGCGTAGAGCACGTAGCTGCCGCCGCCGAA
>DAIMGB010000080.1:268-7493 GCA_036724195.1 Thermoleophilaceae bacterium | reverse complement strand
CGATCGCCACGACCATGCCCACGTGGTTGACAGGGCTGTTGGTGCCGAGCCGGATGGCCACGTCGGCCAGCGAGCGGCCGCGGAAGAGCCAGATGTCCCCGGTCGACGCCGTGGCCAGGGCGTCGTCGAGCGCCAGGGTTGCGTCGTTCACCGGCCGTAACCTACGGACCGTGGACGTGCCCTGGAAGCTGATCGGGGTGGCCGGCCTCGCGGGGGTGGCTGCCACCGGCGTGGTGGTGGCGCGCAGGCGCCGCGCCCAGCAGGACTACGACCCCGAGGAGCTGAGAGACCGGCTGCACCGCCGCCTCGCGGAGACTGGCAAAGCGCGCTCTGTAGCGCGTGACTAGATCGACGTGCTGCCCGCGGCCGGCCGCCCCCCCGGCGCCACCGGCCTAGGGTGCGGTCTCACTCACCTGCTTTCGATGTGCAGCGGCAGTGTCTTGCCCGCCGGCGTCACGGACGGCTCCCGGCGTACGACTCGTAGCGTCCCGGCGTCGTCCCAGACGTCTGCCATCAGCCGATTTCGGCGCTCCGAGCGCAGGAAGTCCGTGACCGTCGATACGACCTCGCGCTCGGCCACCTCGCCGACGTGCGGCTGGATCACGACGCTCACCTTGGGCAGGCCGCCGACCTCCTCTTCCACGAGCTGGTAGTCGGTCGGCGCTCCGCCGAAGCGGTCGGGCAGGACCTGGTTGACGAGCGTGATCAAGTCGCTGCCCAGGAAGTGATTTCCCTCGCTGGTCAGCTTCTCGTAGCTGCGAATGCCGTGCACGTGGAGCGTGAGGCCGAGCGCCCCGAGGGCGCAGCCGCAGTCCCGCTCCTCGAGTACCGCATAGTCGTCGCTCTCGACGTTGATCATCAGCTTCGGCGCGCTCGTCATGAGCGTGGTGTAGTGCAGGGCGCCGACCGTCGCCCCGTCGAGCTCCTTCTCTCGCTGGAGCACGGCGACCTTGTCGGTCAAGAGGTGGGCGTCATCGAGGCTGCTCTGGTCGCTGCAGGCCATGGCCAGTCGCCCGGTCTCGGCCATCGTGTAGTGCGACACGGCTCGGCAGCCGGACGCCGCCAGGACCTCCGCCTGCGAGTCGGTGTACGGCTCGCCACCCACCCGGAAGAAGGTGCCGGATATGTCGAGGCGTTCGGTCCGGGCGGCCAGGCAGGTGCGGACGCTCAGGGACGGCTGGGTGTCGAGGATCGCGGGCCGGCCTTCGCGCTTCGTGTTCGCGAGCCAGCGGGCCACCCGATGAGCCGCTGCCGGAGGGCAATACTCCGGCCTGGCGACGGGCGTCCCGCACACGCGGCCCGCCAGCGTCGTGTAGCCGGTGAACAGCGAGAACTTGAGCGACTCGATGTCGATCTTCGGCTTCCACGGGGTGAACCAGCGGGTCACCTGGCCACCGGACTTCACCTCGCGGAGCGCATTGCCTATCCCGGAGCCGGCCGGTGGCAGGGCTCGCCAGAGCGCATATGGCCGCCCCTCCAGCCCGAAGGCCGGGCGGAACAGGGCGTGGTGGCAAGCCTCGTACTCGAACAGCTCGAGGTCCAGGGGCACTCTGCGCCGGGGGCCACGGGAGCCTCCGCTCGCTACCAGGAGGCTCCCGCGGGGGAGCGGGTTGTCGAAGTCGGCGTGGCCGACCGGAATCGAGAAGCCGGCTCGCTCGATCGGGCGGCGGCCCTTGAACTCGTCCAGCGTGACGTAGACCCCCTTGGCGTGGAGCTCGGCAAGAGCGGCCTCCAGCCCGAGCTCTCCCACCATCTGCCTGGCATCGTCGAGGTCGACGCCGGCCGCCTCGAGCAGCGGCCTGTACGGGCTCGGGGGGTTGGCGTAGACGCCCCGCTCGAGCAGCCTCAGGAACGACTGCTCGCGATCTCGAAGCTGACGCGCGATTCGCCGCCGCGCCTCGTCCGGCGACACCGGCTGCCGAAGGAAGGCCGGGAGCCGTCGCGCGTAGGACGCGAAGATCTTGAGCTCGTCAACCTGGGAGCGCCCCATCTCGCTCTACAACGAGGCACGCTCGACACGCCTTCCGGCCCGACACCCGGTGGCGTAGGGGGCGCGGCCGGCCGCGGGCAGGAGGCCGGCCCGGGACGCGCGCTTGGGGTCGCGTTCATGCCATCCCTGCCTGCTAGCTTCGGCCGAGTGCCCGAGTTCAAGATGAATCCCGCCTATCGCCCTGTCGCGGACCAGCCCAAGGCCCGCGATGCGCTCTCGGGGGGCATCGAGGGCGGCGAACGCTTCCAGACGCTGCTCGGCGTGACGGGCTCGGGCAAGACGGCCACGATGGCGTTCGCGATCGAGCAGACGCAGCGGCCGGCGCTCGTGATCGCGCACAACAAGACGCTCGCGGCCCAGCTCTGCAACGAGTTCCGGGAGTTCTTCCCGGACAACTCGGTCGAGTACTTCGTCTCCTACTACGACTACTACCAGCCCGAGGCCTACGTCCCCAGCCAGGACCTCTACATCGAGAAGGACTCGTCGATCAACGACGAGATCGACCGGCTGAGGCACAGCGCCACATCGGCGCTGTTCGCGCGACGCGACGTGATCGTCGTGGCCAGCGTGTCGTGCATCTTCGGCCTGGGCTCGCCGGACAAGTACGACGCCCAGGTGGTGGTGCTGAAGCGGGGCGAGATGGCGGATCGCGACGCGATCCTGCGCAAGCTCGTGGACAACCAGTACACGCGCAACGACCAGGCGCTCGGGCGCGGCTCGTTCCGCGTGCGGGGGGAGACGCTGGAGGTCTTCCCGGCCTACGCCGAGACCGCCTACCGGGCCGTCTTCTTCGGCGACGAGATCGAGCAGGTGCAGCAGTTCGACCCGCTCACCGGCGAGGTGTTGCAGGAGCTCGAGCACGCCGGCATCTGGCCCGCCACCCACTACGCCACGGACAGGCCCACGATCGAGCGCTCGCTGGTCGAGATCCGCGACGAGCTCGAGGCCCGCACCAAGGAGCTGGAGGATCAGGGCAAGCTGCTGGAGTCCCACCGCCTGCGCCAGCGCACTCAGTTCGACATGGAGATGCTGCGCGAGCTGGGCTTCTGCAACGGCATCGAGAACTACTCGCGCATCCTCGACGGGCGGCGGCCGGGCGAGCGCCCCTACTGCCTGATCGACTTCTTCCCTGACGACTTCGTCTGCTTCATCGACGAGTCGCACCAGACGGTGCCGCAGATCGGCGGCATGTACGAGGGCGACCGCTCCCGCAAGCAGACACTCGTGGATTTCGGCTTTCGCCTCCCGTCGGCCCTCGACAACCGCCCACAGACCTTCGAGGAGTTCCTCGAGCGCACGCCGCAGATGGTGTTCGTGTCCGCCACGCCGGGCGACTTCGAGCACAACCACTCCAGCCGGATCGTCGAGCAGCTCGTGCGCCCGACCGGGATCGTGGACCCGGCGGTGGACGTGCGCGAGACCAAGAACCAGATCGACGACCTGATGAACGAGATCAAGGCGCGCACCGAGGTCGGCGAGCGCGCGCTCGTGACCACGCTCACGAAGAAGATGGCCGAGGACCTGACCGACTACCTGCTCGAGTACGGCTTCCGGGTGCGCTACCTGCACTCGGAGATCGACACGCTCGAGCGGATCCAGATCATCCGCCAGCTGCGCCTGGGGGAGTTCGACGTGCTGGTGGGAGTGAACCTGCTGCGCGAGGGCCTCGACCTACCGGAGGTGTCGCTGGTTGCGATCCTCGACGCCGACAAGGAGGGCTTCCTGCGCGGGGAGACCTCGCTGATCCAGACGATCGGCCGGGCGGCCAGGAACGTGCGGGGAACGGTGATCATGTACGCCGACAAGGAGACCAAGGCCATGCGTACGGCGATCAGCGAGACCGACCGCCGCCGGGCGATCCAGGTGGCCTACAACGAGGAGCACGGCATCACGCCGGAGACCGTCCGCAAGGGGATCTCCGACATCACGGACTTCCTGGCGCTCGAGTCGAAGGTGCCGAGCTCGGGCCGCACCCGCCGCCTGCGCGAGACGCAGGGCATGTCTGCGGACGAGATCTCGAAGATCATGGTGGAGCTGGAGGAGGAGATGCTGGCCGCCGCGGACGACCTGCGCTTCGAGTACGCGGCCAAGCTGCGCGACGAGATCAAGGCGCTCCGCCGCGAGCTCGACGAGCTGGAGGGCAGCGGTCCTGCGGGCGGCAGCGTGCGCGGTGAGCCCACGGCGTAGGCCGCTGGGGTACGCTGCCGCGAAATGGAGCTTCAACGCAGGGCAATTCTAAGAAAGGACTTCTCCACGGCACGGCGGGGCTACGACCCCGCCGAGGTGGAGGCGCATCTCGCTGAGATAGCCGACGCCGTGGAGCAGATGCGCGGCACCAGCACGGCCGGCGCGGCCGCCCAGCGCGTGCAGGCGATCGTGGAGGCGGCCGAGCGCAGCGCTCAGGAGATCGAGACCGAGGCGCAGACGGAGGCCGAGCAGCGCCGCGGACAGGCCTCCGAGATCCGCACGGCCGCAGAGGAGCAGGCCGAGCGGGTCCGCCGCCGCGCGCAGGAGCAGGCCGAAGCGGCCCGCAAGCGGGTGCAGTCAGACGCGGCGGACGGCCTGGAGCGCGCCACCGAGGCCGAGCGCCTCCTGGAGGAGGCCGGCGGCGAGCTGGACCGCCTCCGCTCGGCGCTGTCGAAGCTGCGCGGGACGCTCGAGCAGCCGGTCGACGAGGTCGAGGTGGAGGCAGAGGGGGAGCCGGAGCCGGCCGAGCCCAAGGCCGAGGCACCAAAGGGCACGCGGCGCCGTCGCGAGGCGCAGGCAAGGGCCGCCGAGGCGCAGGCAGCCGAGAAGCGGGCCTCCGAGCAACTAGCCGCCGATGAGGAAGCCTTCAAACAGGAGGCCGCCGAGGAGCAGGCCGAGCCGGCTACCGCTCACGCCGAGCTCCCGGAGGCCGACCAGCCGGTCGAGGAGACCCAGGAATCGCCCGCCGAGGCCGCCCACGACGCCGCGCCGCAGTCCAACAAGGGCGGACAGCCCAAGGACGGGGCGGAGGGAGCGCGGCTGATCGCGCTCAACATGGCCTTGAACGGAACCCCCCGCGAGGAGACCCAGCGCTACCTCGCCGAGAACTTCGAGCTGGACGACGTCGACGGCCTGCTCAACGAGGTCTATTCGGGCTAGTTCGCCGCGGGCTAGTTCGCCGCTGCGGCCAGCCCGCGCAGCACCAGCAGATCCTCCTCGCGCTCGCCTGTGGCGAGCAGGCCGTAGAGGTCGCCGCGCAGCACCCGCACGCTGGCGCGGTTCAGGCGCGCGTTCAGGCGCGCGCCCAGCACGGCCCGCCGCGAGGCGTCCACGGCTGTCACGTGGCCGGCCCCCGCCAGCCAAGAGGCGATCGCCAGCGCGCCGCTGCCGGTGCACACGTCGAGCACCGAGCCGCCGCGCAGCCCCGGGCTCCGCGCGTAGCTGCTCGGCGAGCAGCCAGGTGTCCGAGAGGGGCGAGAACACTCCGGCGGGCGTGAACAGCCGCATCCCGCGCCTCGTATCCTTGCCGGCGCGGCGCGAAACATGAGCTCAGACCCTCCCGATCCAGAGCGCGCCTCCGCGCCGCCGAGCGCCGAATCGATGCGCGCGGCCTTCGACGGTGTGCGCGAGCCGCTCACGCTGGGCCTCGAGGAGGAGCTGATGCTGCTGGATCCGGGCACGCTCGCGCTGGCCCCGGTCGGGCACGCGGTGATCGCCGAGCTTCACGGCGACCCCCGCTTCAAGCTGGAGCTGCCGGCCTCGCAGGTCGAGATCGTCACGACCCCGGTCTTCGACGTCCCGAGCGCCGCCGCGCAGTTGGCCGAAGGGAGGCGCACGCTGCTTGAGCGAGCCGGTCACCTGGCGCGGCCGGCCGCCGCGGGCGTGCACCCGTTCAGCCCCGCCCATGGCGAGCTGAACGAGGACCCGCGCTACCGCCGCACCGTCGAGCAGTTCGGCGCGATCGCCCACCGCCAGCTCGTTTGCGCGCTGCAGGTGCACGTGGCCGTGGGCGGCGCCGAGCGCACGCTTGCCGTGTACAACGCGCTGCGCTCCCACCTCCCGGAGCTGGCCGCGCTGGCCGCCTCGGCGCCTTACTACGAGGGGAAGGACACCGGGCTTGCCTCGATCCGGCCGAAGATCTCCGACCAGCTCACGCGCCAGGGCGTGCCCCCGGAGATCGAGAGCTGGGAGTCGTTCGCCGCCGACCTCCGCTGGGGGTCCGCCTCGGGCGTCATGGCCGAGCACGCGGGCTGGTGGTGGGAGCTTCGCCCGCACCCGGCCTGGGGCACGCTCGAGCTGCGCGTGCCCGACTCGCAGGCGAGCGTGGCCGACGCCGCCGCGGTGGCAGCGGTGGCCCAGGCGCTGGTGGCGCTCCTCGTGGACCGTCACGAGCGCGGGGAGGAGCTGCCCACGCACCCGCGCTGGCGCCTGCAGGAGAACCGCTGGCTGGCCTGCCGCGACGGCGTGGAGGGCACCCTCGCCGACCTCGACACCGGCGAGCAACGCCCGACCCGCGAGCGCCTGAACGAGCTGTTCGACCGGCTCGAGCCGTTCGCCGAGCGGCTCGGCAGCTCGGACGACCTGGCCCGCGCGCGCCGGCTGGCCGAGCGCAACGGGGCGATGCAACAGCGCGAGATCGCCGCCGAGCAGGGGCCGAAGGGCCTGGCGGCCTGGCTGGCCGACCGCTTCGCCGACGGCCTCTACTGATGGCAAAACGCGTCCTTAGCGCCCGTCTGGGCCGGCCTCCTGCCCGCGGCCACACGCGCCCCCTACCGCAACTACGTGGCTGGCGAGGCGATCTCGATCAAGTTGCCCTCGGGGTCGCGCACGTAGGCCACGTGCTGGCCCCATGGCTTGACCTGGGGCTCGGAGACCCCTTGCGCGCCAGCCTCGACCGCACGGGCGTGGTCGCCCTCGACATCGTCGCTCACGAAGCAGATCTCGAAGGCAGAGCTCGGCTCGTCCTCCGGGCCCGCCGACGCGCCCTCGGGCAGGTTGCCGGCCGCCAGCTCGCGCGAGGCGAAGGCCAGGGTGGTGGTGCCCGTCTCGAGCTCGGCGTACTGGCCGCTCTCGTGCAGCAGCCTTCGCTGCTGGCCGAAGGCCCGCTCGTAGAACTCCAGGCTGGCCTCGACGTCGCGCACGTAGAGGATCGTGTAGCCGAAGCGCATCGCGGCAGCGTAGTCGCGGAAGCGACCGGCTCGGCCGGGCGCGCACCGCCAGTATTCAAACCCGCTGTTTGCGGAATGCAAACACGCGTTCGCATTTGGT
>DAIMGB010000080.1:0-258 GCA_036724195.1 Thermoleophilaceae bacterium | reverse complement strand
CTTCAACTTGCAACCCAGCGCACACGTCGTGAGTTAGGTGTGCAAGTGCCCATCGCCAGCGTCGGAGGGAGCGTGAGCGCAAGCCCGGAGTAAGGGGCATGGCCGGTACGCATGGGTGGATCCCGGCGGGTTCGAAGTCGCTCTTTGCGGAATGCAAACACGCGTTCGCATTTGGTGGTCCGTAACGCCACGTAAACTCGAAGGTCGTGGTGAAGCAGGACGAAATCGTCGTCTCGGGCGCGCGGGAGCACAACCTCA
>DAIMGB010000079.1:0-7494 GCA_036724195.1 Thermoleophilaceae bacterium | reverse complement strand
GTCGAGCGAGCGCAGCGAGCGTTGAGGTCGAAGGGAGAGCGAAGACCGTCGTCCCCGCCACCACCGCACGGGCCCTAGCTCGGAACGAACACCTAGGCCATCAGGCCGGCGAGGATGTGCTCGGTGCCCTCGATGTGGCGCCGCATCACGCTCACGGCGCGGCCGGCCTCGTGCTTGCGTAGACAGGCCACCAGGCGGCGGTGCTGGTCGTTCGAGCGCGTGAGCACCTCCTCGGGGTGCGCGATCCGCGCGATCAGGTCGGTCATCTGGCCCTGCACCTCGGTCATGGCGGTCACCAGTGCCGGCGACCCCGCCGCCTCGGCAACGCCGATGTGGAAGCGGACGTCGGCGCGCCGGTACTCCTCGAAGGGCACGGGCCCCGACATGTGCTCCACCAGCTCGTCCAGCAGCGCGAGCTCCGCCTCCCCGGCGCGCTCGCAAGCGAGCAGCGTGGCGCCGGTCTCCACCGCCACGCGCATGTCCAACACGGCGCGCGCGCCCTCGGCGAGCGGCTCGCCCCCCGGCGAGTCCTCGGACAGCGGCGGCGCCTCGACCACGAACGTGCCCCCGGCGCGCCCGCGCACCGAGGTCAGGTGGCCGCTCTGCACGAGCGTCGTGAGCGCCTGGCGCAGGGTCGAGCGCGAGATGCTCAGCTCCTCAGCCAGCTCGCGCTCGGCCGGCAGCCGGCTGCCCGGTGGGAGCAGGCCCAATCTGATCGCCGTTCCCAGCCGCTCGACCGTCTCCTCGAAGGTCGTCGGCGGCTGCACCGGCTTGAAGACTGCATCGAGGGCAGGGCTGCGCCCGCTGGGAGTACCCCTCTCCACCAATCAAAGGTACACCCGCGACGCCATTCGCGGGCGGGTACCATCACGCGCCTTATGGACGTGAGGCAGGAGGACGTCGTGGTCGAGACCGACCGCTACCGGATCGAAGGGCGACTGACGCTTCCGCGGGAGGGCTACCGCTCGCGCCTGTCCGACCACGTGAACCGCCGCGACCAGGAGTTCTTCACGATCCAGAACGCCACGCTGACCTCGCTGGACGGCAGCGGCCGCGACTGGAGCGCGGCCGTGCTGATGCTTGCGCGCCGCCACATTCGGCTGATCGTGCCGGCCTCAGAGGGCGCGTAATTGCATTCCGTCCGGGAGCCCTCTGAGCATGGGCGCCGATGCTCTACGCAACCCTCATCTGCTCCGACCCAGCCTGCGCCGACGAGTTCGAGGCCTACGGCGGACCCGACGACTTCGAGCGCCTGGCCTGCGACTGCGGCTGCACGCTTCAGGCGATCGCGTTCTGCGAGGCCCAGCCGGCCGAGATCGGCCCGAAGGCTCCCCGCCTCGAGCTGCGCCGCGCGCCCACGCCGGCCGAGCTGCGCCACGCCGCGTAGGGCGCCGCGGCTACCCTCCGAGGCCGCCTGGAGAGGTGACCGAGTGGCTTAAGGTGCACGATTGGAAATCGTGTGGGCGGTTAACGCTGCCTCGTGGGTTCGAATCCCACCCTCTCCGCTCGCTACGCTGAGGACATGGGGAACCGGACGCCAGACAGGGACCTCGACCGGCAGATTCGTGCCCTGCGCGGCATGGTCGCGACACGAATGAGGAGCGCGGCGCGGTTCCGCCGTGCGGAGCAGCAGCCTCCGGCCTCGGCGACGCCCGAGACGGCCCCGCGCCCGAACGACCAATCGGCACCAGACGTACCGGAACACGACTGAGCGCGTTACCTCAGAGCGCCGCCACAGACATCACCGGGGGCAGCCGCGTGGCCACGTTCGCCCAGCTCGCGCCTGCGTTTCCGGAGCCGAACACGTCGCCGGAGGTGGCTCCGAAGTAGAGCTGTAGCTCCTCGCCCTCACCGGTCCAGTCGAACGCCTCGCGCAGGATCGTCAGGTAGGCGTGCTCCTGCGGCAGTCCGTCGCCGCGCGGCGTCCAGCTCGCGCCCGCGTCGCGCGTCTCGTACACGCGCACGCGGCCGTCGGGCGTCACGCGGTCCATGTCGGCGACGAGCGGGATCAGGTAGGCGCTGTCGGGGTCGGCCGGGTCGATGGCGAGCGGGAAGCCGAAGTCGGACGGGAGCCCGGCGGCGATGTCGGACCACGACTCGCCTGCGTCGTCCGAGCGGTACACGCCGCCGTGGAACTGCATGAACAACCGCTCGGGGCGCTTGGGCGCGCGGTGCAGCCGGTGCACGCACAGTCCGACCTCCTCCTCCGGCGTGTCGTCGGGCAGGTAGCGGGGCCATAGCCCCCGGTTGCCCTTGCGCCACGACTTGCCGCCGTCGTCGGTGAGCCAGACCCCGGCGGCCGAGACCGCAAGGGCCACCCGGTCGGGATCGCCGGGCCAGGTGGCGATCGAGTGCAGGCACATCCCGCCGGCGCCAGGCTTCCAGTGCTTTCGACTGGGGTGCTCCCAGAGCCCGCGGTTGAGCTGCCAGCTCGCACCGCCATCGTGGCTCTCGAACAGCACCCCCGGGTCACCGCCGGCGTACAGCGTCCCATCGGCCTCGCCCGGCACGATCACCCAGATCCGCTCCAGCGCGGCGTCGCCGCCCTCGGGCAGCTCGACGCCGCTCGCCTGCTCCCACTCGCCGGCCGGGTCGTCGGCGTACCAGAGCTTCGGGCCGTAGAACGCCGAGGTCACGGACGCCAGCGCACGGCCGCTGCGCGGGTCGCGCACCGCGTACTCCACCGGCTCGCCGGCGAACGCCCGCGCGGTCACGTCGAACGCCTCGCCCGGCTCGCCTTCGAGCACGAACAGGCCCTTCTTGGTGCCAAGCAGCAGCTCGGTCATCGCCTCATCCTCCCGAGATGGCCGGCAGGACGTCCACGACGTCGGCTTTGCCCACTTGCGTCTTCGCGTCCACCAGCTCGCCGTTCACGAACACGTTGATGTGCCGGCGGACCAGCCCGCGCTCGTCGAGGATCCAGCCGGCCATCGCCGGATTCTCCCGCTCGAGGCCCACCATCAGCTCGCCGACCGTGGCGCCCTCGAGGGAGAGCTCAGCGCGGTCGCCGGCCAGCCGCTTGAGGGGGGCGCGCAGCCGCACGGTCGCCATCGCTCAGCCCTACGCGACCTCGGAGTAGGCCGGCTCTGCACCGTGGTGGTCGACCTCGGCCACGTCCGCCTGCTTCTCGGGCTGGATCACCACGACCGCGACCAGGATCGCGGCCACGATGAGCGCGGCGGCGATGGCGAACGCGACGTGGTAGCCGCCGACGAGCGCGGACGGGATCGAGCTGCCATCCGCGATCAGGCCCTTGGTGTGGGTGGCCGACAGGGTGGCGAGCACGGCAAGCCCGAGGGCGCCGCCCACCTGCATGCTGGTGTTCACGAGGCCCGAGGCCAGGCCCGCGTCCTCGCGCGTGGCGCCGGACATTGCGAGCGTCATCAGCGCGGGGAACGAGCCGCCGGCGCCGAGCGCGAGCAGCACCATCGTCGGCAGCACGTGCTCCACGTAGCGGCCGTCGACCGGCGCCCGCATGAAGAGCAGGAGGCCGATGGCCACCAGCACCAGCCCTGGAATCAGGGTGGTGCGCGCGCCGAAGCGCATGACCAGCTTCTCGGAATAGCGCAGCGACATCACGCCCATCACGAGCGTCGCGGGAAGGAACGCGAGCCCCGTCTCGAGCGCGTCGTAGCCGAGCACGCGGCGCAGGTAGAGCGCCCCGACGAAGAACATGCCGAACATCCCGGCCACCACCAGTGCCTGGATCACGTTGGCGCCCGAGACGTTGCGCGAGCGGAAGATGCGCAGCGGGATGAGCGGGTTCGCGGTCCTGTCCTCGCGCAGGAGGAAGGCCGCCAGCAGCGCGAGTGAGACCGCGCCGAGGCCGAGCGTCTGCCCGTCGCCCCAGCCCCGCTCGGCCGCGGGCTTGACGATGGTGTAGACGCCGAGCATGAGGGAGCTGGTGATCAGCACCGCGCCGGGCACGTCGGCCCCGCCGGCGAAGCCGATGCCCTTTTCGCGCTCGAGCAGGCGCACGGCGAGTACCGCCGTGACGATGCCGATCGGGATGTTCACGAAGAAGATCCAGTGCCAGTTGATTGCCTGCGTGAGCGCGCCGCCCACCAGGAGGCCGATGGAGCCGCCCGCGGAGGCCACGAAGCCGAACACGCCGATCGCCTTCGCCTGCTCCCGCGGCTTGGGAAACATCGTCACGATCATGCCGAGGATGACCGCGGAGGTCATCGCTCCACCGACGCCCTGCACGAAGCGCGCTCCCACGAGCATGGCCTGGCTCTGTGCAAGCCCGCAGAAAAACGACGCGACCGTGAACACAGCGAGGCCGGCCAGGAAGACCGTCTTGCGACCCACGAGATCGCCGAGGCGCCCGGCAAGGAGCAGCAGGCCGCCGAACGCGATCAGGTAGGCGTTCAGCACCCACGCGAGGCTCGACTGAGAGAAGCCCAGGTCGTCCTGCATCGACGGAAGCGCAACGTTCACCACGGTTCCGTCGAGCACGATCATCAGGAACCCCACGCAGAGCACGTAGAGGGCGATCCAGCGGTTCCGGTCGGTCATTTGGTCAGCTCCTTGCATCTCGATCAGGTTCGGCACTGTAACACAGCTTGTCCTGAATTAGGACTAATAAACCCTATATCAGGACTAATGTGCGCTAGACTGCCGCTTCCATGGCGAGCACGCGCACGTACGGCGAGGCCTGTGCTGCTGCTCATGCCCTCGATCTGGTGGGCGAGCGCTGGGCCATGCTGGTGGTCCGCGAGCTGATGCTGGGGCCGAAGCGCTTCACCGACCTGCGGGCCGGGATCGTCCAAGCCAGCCCCAACGTACTCTCGCAGCGGCTCCGAGAGCTCGAGGAGACGGGCGTCATCCGGCGTCGCAGGCTCCCCCCGCCCGTGTCCGCGCGCGTCTACGAGCTCACCGAGTGGGGCCGCGAGCTGGAGCCCGCACTGGTCGCGCTCGGCCGCTTCGGCGCCCGCTCCCCGTTCCGGGTTCCGGACGCCGGCATGAGCGTGGACTCCCACGTGCTCGCCCTCGGGGCCATGTTCGAGCCCGAGCTCGCCGGTGACCTCGACGCCACCGTCCAGCTGCGCCTCGGCGAGGATCGCTTCCGCATCGGCATCTCCGGCGGCCTCCTCACACACGTCCGCGGCGAGGCGCCGCGGCCCGACGCGGTGATCGAGACGGACCCCGCCACGCTCGCGGCCCTGATCTGGATGGGCCTGCCCCTGGCCCAGGCTGAGCGGTCGGGCGACGTGAAGGTCGAGGGCGACAGGAAGCTCGTGAAGCGCTTCCTCGGCCTGTTTCCGCTGCCGCCGGTCGCCGTGCCGGCTCTGGCGTAGCGGCGATTAGAGTCCACGGGAGCCATGAGCGATTTCCTCTCTCGCGGCTTCCGTGGACGCCGCCGCGCCCCCGAAGAGCTCGCCGACCGGATTCCCCCCGGCCAGTACTACGAGTCCGGCTTCCCCGTGCTCACCGCCGGGCCCACGCCTCGCCTCGAGTCCGAGCTGTGGAGCTTCCAGGTCGACGGCATGGTGGGCACGCAGCGCGAATGGAGCTGGGACGAGTTCCACGCGCTGCCCTTCGAGACCGTGCCGTGCGACATCCACTGCGTGACGAAGTGGTCGAAGCTCGGCACCAACTTCGGCGGCGTCTCGCTGGACGTGCTGCTGGCCGAGGCCGAGCCACAGACCGCGTACACGACGGCCTACTCCTACGGCGGCTACACCACCAACCTCGCGCTCGACGACCTGACCGGCGGCAAGGCCTGGATCGTGACCGAGCACGAGGGCGAGCCTCTCCCACGCGAGCACGGCGGCCCGGCCCGGCTGCTGGTGCCCCACCTCTACTTCTGGAAGAGCGCGAAGTGGGTGGCGGGCCTGCGCCTGATGGACCACGACGAGCCCGGCTTCTGGGAGCAGAACGGCTACCACAACCGCGGCGACCCCTGGAAGGAAGAGCGCTATTGGAACGACTGACGGCTGTCGAGCAGCGCGCTCCCGGCCGCTGGCAGGTGGCGACCGTGGAGTCGATCAAGCAGGAGACGCCGCAGGTGAAGTCGTTTCGCCTGCGGGTGCCGATGTGGATGCCGCACCTGCCGGGCCAGCACTACGACGTGCGCCTGACCGCGCCTGACGGCTACCGCGCCCAGCGCTCCTATTCGATCGCCTCCTCCCCGCTCGACACGGGGGTGGTCGAGTTGACGATCGACCGCCTCGACGACGGCGAGGTGTCGCCCTACTTCCACGACGTGCTCGAGGACGGCGACGAGGTCGAGGTGCGCGGGCCGTTCGCGTCGTACTTCGTCTGGCGCGGCGAGCAGCCGGTGACGCTGGTGGGCGGTGGCTCTGGCGTAGTGCCGCTGATGAGCATGCTGCGCCACCGGCGCCGCACCACGCCGGACCTGCCGATGCGCCTCGTGTACTCCGTGCGCAACGCCGAGGACCTGATCTACGCGGACGAGCTGGGCGAGGAGGCAGTCGTCACCTACACGCGCGAGCCCCCGGCCGGCTGGTCGGGCCACACGGGCAGGATCGACGCCGGGCTGCTGGGCGAGGCCGCCTTCGACATGGGGCCCGCCTTCGTGTGCGGCACCAACGGCTTCGTCGAGTCGGCCGTGGAGCTGCTGCTGGCGAACGGCACGGAGCCCGGCGCGATCCGCACCGAGCGCTTCGGCCCGACCTGAGCTAGCTAGAGCCCCAGCTCGCGCACGCCGGGCTCGTTCCAGCCCAGGTGGTGGGCCAGCTCGTGGCGCAGCGTGCGCTCGACCTGCGCCTCGAGCAGCTCCGAGTCACCGCCGAAGTCGCGCTCGAGGGTGTCCTGGTAGATGACGATGCGGTCGGGGTAGTTGTCGCGCGCCACGGTGTCGCCGTAGTAGCGCCCGTAGGCGCGGTACTCGTAGCCGCGCTGGGACACCACCACCGGCACCTTCTCGAGCAGCTCCAGGAACTCCGCCGGCAGGCGGTCGATCGCGTCGGCCACGAGCAGCTCGAACTCGGTGGCCGCGGCGGCCAGCTCCGGTGAGCGGGCCAACTCCTCGCTGCGACGCACGACCCGGTCGAACTCGGGCTCGGTCATCCCCTCGCGTCCCGTGAGCAACACGCTGGCCCACGCGGTGAGCAGGAGCAGCAGCACGCCGCCGGCGACGAACTGCAGCAGTTTCTCCGCTCCGTCCAGCGAGGGCGGGTTGAGCAGGAACAGCAGCGTCCCGACCGTGAACGCCGCCATCCCGGCGGCCTTGAGCGGGGCTCTGAGCTCGTCCCTCACACGGTCGAGGGTACGCGCCGCTCCGGGCCTTGCGGAAGCACTCGGCTCGGCCGAGTGCGCCCGGCCGCGGTCAGTCGGACTCCTCGGGGTCGTCGTCGTCCTGCTCGTCGTCCTGCTCGTCGTCGTCTGGCCGGTCCTCCTTGGCCAGGGGATCGGCCTGCGCGCCCGGCACCATCTGGTCGGCCTGCTTGGACTCCCAGTCGCTGCGGGCGTCGTTGATCCGCCCCTCGACGCGCTCCGACTCCTGCTCCATCTTGTCGGCCTCGCGCT
>DAIMGB010000078.1:0-7625 GCA_036724195.1 Thermoleophilaceae bacterium | reverse complement strand
TTGTCGTAACGGTGCTGTTCGGCGCCTACGCCACCCGAACTCTCTTCTTCGGCCACGCACTGCCGGTTCTGTTCGACCACTATCTGTCGAGCGTGCTCCTCGCGGCCGCTGCCTGCTCGTGCCTGCTGCGAGGGTTCCTCGTGCCGCAGGGCAGGGCGCCCTGGATCTTCGCGGGCCTCGGCATCGCGTCCTGGACGATCGGCGACATCTGCTGGACCTTCAGCGTGGCCAGCGACCCCAACGCGCCCTTCCCCTCGGTCGCAGACTTCTTCTACCTGCTGGAGTACCCGGCCTTCTACGTGTCCTTGCTGCTGCTGGTCCGTTCAACGTCCCACCCCCTGGGCGGTGGCCTATGGCTGGACGGCGCGATCGGCGCACTCGCGGTGGGCGCCGTAGTGGCGGCCCTTGCAGTCGACACGATCATCGGGGCCGCATCGGGCAATGGACCCGCGATCGCGACGGGATTGGCCTACCCGATCTTCGACCTGATCCTGGTCGCGCTGGTGATCTGCGTCTTCGGCATCTCCGGCTGGCGCCCGGGCCGAGCGTGGATGTTGCTGGGCGCGGGCTTCGGGCTGACTGCGCTCGCTGACATCGTCTACTTCTTCGAGTCGGTCACCGACAGTTACCAGGAGGGCACCCCGCTCGACATCCTCTGGCCCACCGCCTCGCTTCTCGTGGGCCTGGCGGCCTGGCAGCGCTCACACAGCGTGAAGGAGGCCTCTGTCCAGGGGTCGCGGGTCGTGGCGATCCCGTTCTTGAGCGGCATCGCGGCCCTGGGCCTGCTCACCTACGACCACTTCACGCGCCTGGGCGTCGTGGCACTCGGCCTGACCGCCGCCACGCTCTGCCTCGTGATGCTGAGGATGGCGATGGCCTTCCGCGACCGCGCGCGGCTGCTGGCCACCAGCCGCGAGGAGGCCCTGATGGATCCGCTCACCGGGTTGCGCAACCGGCGCTGCCTGATGGCCGATCTCGAGAGCGACCTCCCCCGCGCGACGCTGGAGCGCCCGCTCGCCCTGCTGCTGTTCGACCTGAACGGCTTCAAGGCCTACAACGACACCTTCGGCCACCTCGCAGGCGACGCGCTACTGGCACGGCTCGCGGACACGCTCGCCGAGACGGTCGAGAGCCGCGGGCGCGCGTACCGTCTGGGCGGCGACGAGTTCTGCGCGCTGGTGGCCCCAGGGGCCGGCCTCGAGTCGATCGGGGCCGCCTGCGTGACGGCCCTGTCGGAGCATGGCGAGGCCTTCACCGTGAGCACCGCCTACGGCGCCGCCCTGATCCCCGAGGAGGCCGACACGGCCGTCGAGGCCCTGAAGGTGGCCGACCGCCGCATGTACGCCGAGAAGGGCGGCGGGCGCCTGTCGGCCGGGCGCCAGTCGCGCGACGTGCTCCTGAGCACACTCTCAGAGCGCCAGCCGGACCTGCAGATCCACCTCGAGGGAGTGGCCGAGCTCGCCATCCAGGTCGGGCGCGAGCTGGGCATGCCCGGCGAGGAGCTCGACGAGCTGGCCCGCGCGGCGGAGCTGCACGACATCGGCAAGGTGGCGATCCCCAACGAGATCCTCGAGAAGACGGGCCTGCTCGAGGACCACGAGTGGAGCTTCATCCGCCGCCACACGATCATCGGCGAGCGCATCCTGATGGCCGCCCCCGCCCTGCGGCCAGTGGCCAAGCTGGTGCGCTCGACGCACGAGCGCTTCGACGGCACCGGCTACCCCGACGGCATCCTCGGCGAGGAGATCCCGCTGGGCTCGCGCATCGTGGCCGTCTGCGACGCCTTCGACGCGATGACCGCCGACCGCTCCTACCGCGGCGCGCTGACCGAGAAGCAGGCCCTCGAGGAGCTGCTCGCCTGCGCCGGCACACAGTTCGACCCCAAGGTCGTCGAGGCCTTCTGCAGCCTACATTCGCGCCCGCGCGTGGCCGCCGCTATCGAAGCAGGAGCCGAAGTTGCGTCGCCAGCGCCTCCGGCTCTGCCGTAAGTCGCCGATAGGTGACCCGCACCACCCGCCAGCCGAGCGCGGTCAGCTCGGCGTCCTTGACGCGGTCGCGCTCGAATGCGGAGCGGGTTCCGTGCGCCGCGTGGCCGTCGGTCTCCACGATCAGCTTCCGTTCCGTCCAGCAGAAGTCGACCTCGTAGCCCTCGACCTGCGCGTTCACCCGCGGGCTGGGCAGGCGCTGGGCCCTGCAAAGCGTCAGGAAGTACTCCTCCAACTGCGAGCGGGTGCGGGTGGTGCCCGCGTCGTGGCTCGCCACCACTCGCTTGAGCACGCCGGCGCCGCGCCTGCCGTGCCGCGGCCCGAGCCCACTCAGGTCGAGCCGCAGGTAGGCCGCCTCGTCGATGGCCCGCTCCACCGGCCGCGGCTTACCGTGATCCGCCAGGTCCATCACCGTGCGGCTGGGTGAGGTGACCGGGATCCCGTCCTTGACGGTCACCTCGCCCGGGGCCAAGCGCGCTCTGTGAACCACGACGAGCCGCCTCGTGCTGCGGCCGCCCCGGCCGGGAACGGTCACGTCGATCCTCGCCGTCTGGCGCCAGGGCAGCCCCCAAAGGGCCGCGGCGCAGCCATGACTGATCACCGCCCCCTCGCCGCACGCCAGGGCCGCGGCCATAAAACGCCCGTGCTGGGTGAGCAACGGGTGGCCTACGGCATACACGCCGCGGTGCACACGATGGAGCCGCCCGGCCCGCGCGCGCTTCTGGATCGCTGTCTTTCCGAGGCCGAGCTCGAGCAACTGCGCATGCGAGACCACCCCATGCTGGCCGGCAGCCAGGACCGAAATCCGCTGATCAGCGGGGTCCTGGGCGAGTTGTCCCTCCATAGGAGGGATAAGTCGACCCGCACCCGGGTTCTTCCCCCCTACCCAGCCGTCTTACGACGCGAAGCTAGGCCCGCGTGAAGCGGCGGCCGGCCGTCGGCGAGGTTTCCTCGTCCAGGCGCACGGCCTTGCGCGTGGTGTTGCCGGCCATCGGCAGGGGCTCCGCCGCGCCTTCCATCGCCGCGGCGGCCTCCAGGGCCGCCAGGCGCTCCGGCGTCAGCTCGCCGGCGTTCTCCTCCTCGATTCGCTCGAGCCACTGGGCGCCCTCGGCCGCCTTGCGCTCGTCCACCTCGACACGGCCGATCTTTAGCGACCGGTCGATTTCGGCGAACAGCTCGTCCACAAGGTGGTCCTGGGGCACCTTCCGCAGCGGCTTGCCGTTGGAGAAGATCAGGCCCTCGTTCTTCGCGCCCGTGATGCCGAAGTCGGCGTGCGAGGCCTCGCCGATCCCGTTCACCGCGCAGCCGAGCACGGCCACCTCGATCGGCTCGTCGTAGGCCTCGAGGCGCTGCTCGATCTCGGCGACCACGGTGTCCATGTCGAACTGGAGGCGGCCGCAGGTGGGGCAGGCGATCAGCACCGGTCCGCGCTCGCGCAGCTTCAGCGCCTTGAGGATCTCCCAGGCCACCTTGACCTCCTCCTCCGCATGGAAGGTGGAGAGCGAGATGCGGATGGTGTCCCCGACGCCGTCGGCCAGCAGCGTGCCCAGCCCGACCGCCGACTTCAGCGAGCCCGTCCACTTGGTGCCGGCCTCGGTGATGCCGAGGTGCAGCGGATATTCGATCCGCTCGGACAGCAGCCTGTTCGACGCGATCGTGTTCGGCACGCTCGTGGACTTGATCGAGACCTTGAAGTCCGAGAACTCGAGCCGCTCCATCAGCTCCACGTACTCGACTGCCGCCTGAACCAGCGCCTCCACCGAGTTCTCGCGCTCCAGCGCGTGCAGGTGCTTGGGCAGCGAGCCGGAGTTCACACCCACCCGCAGGGGCACGCCCGCCGCGCGGGCGCGCTCGACCACCTCGCCGGTCTTCTCGAAGCCCCCGATGTTGCCGGGGTTGATGCGCACGCAGTGGGCGCCCGCGTCGATGGCCTTCAGGGCCAGCGTGTGGTTGAAGTGGATGTCGGCGATGACCGGGATCGGCGACTCCTTCACGATCGTCCGAAGCGCCTCCACGTCCTTGTCGCGCGGCACTGCGCAGCGGACGAGGTCGCCGCCGGCGTCGGCGATCGCGCGGATCTGGCGCAGGGTCGCCTCCAGGTCGGCGGTCTCCGTCTTTGTCATCGACTGGACCGCGACCGGCGCCCCGCCGCCGATCTTCACCCCGCCCACGTCTATCTGGCGCTTGGAAGCCACAACCCCCAAGGGTATCTGGCGGTTATGAGTACAGGGCGTCTATCTCGTCCGCGTACTTCTCGGCGATCGGCTTGCGCTTCAGCTTCATCGTGGGGGTCAGCTCGTCGCCGCCCGGCTCCCACTCTTCGTCGAGCAGCTTGAACTTCTTGATCTGCTCAACGCGCGCCAGCTCCTCGTTGGCCCGCTCGACCCCCTCGGCGACCTCCTTCTCCATCGCCTCGCGCGAGTCGTAGCCCGGCGCGGTGTCGGGGTCGACCGTGATCAGCGCCACGTTGTAGGGCCTGCCGTCACCGATCGCGACCGCCTGGCCGATCAGCGGGCTGGCGGACTTGATCTTCGCCTCGATGTTCGCCGGCGACATGTTCTTGCCGGCGGCGTTGATGATCAGCTCCTTCTTGCGGTCGACGATCTTCAGGTAGCCCTCGTCGTCGAACTCGCCGATGTCGCCGGTGCGCAGCCAGCCCTCGTCGTCGAAGGTCTCCCTGGTCTTGTCGGGCAGGTTGCGATAGCCGGGGAACACGAAGGGCCCGCGGATCAGCACCTCCCCGTCCTCCGCCAGGGTGATCTCGCAGTCCGGCGCCGGCGGCCCCACCGTGCCGATCTTGATGTGCTCCGGCGGGTTGCAGCAGCCGGCCCCGGTGGTCTCCGACATGCCCCACAGCTCCGCCAGCGGCACGCCGAGGGCGTGGAAGAACTCGATCACCTCGGGCGGCGTCGGCGCCGCGCCAACGTTGCAGGCCTCGAGCTGGTCCAGCCCGAGCATCGTGCGCAGCCCCGCGAACAGCTCCGAGTCGGCCTTCTTGAAGGCCTCCTCGAGCTCGTCGGGCACCTGCTCGCCGGCCTGAACCAACCGCACCCGCTCGAGCGACCTGTCGAGCGCCCCAGTCAGCTTGGCCTTCTGCTCCTCGTCCTCGAGCCCCGCCAGCATCGCCTCGAGCCCGGCCTTCAGCTTCTCCCAGATGCGCGGCACCGCGAAGAACCAGCTCGGGTGCACGTCGGGCAGGTAGGAGGCCACCTGGCGCGCGTCGGGGCAGCAGGTCACGCTGAAGCCGCAGATCATCGGCAGGTACTGACTCACGTTGCGCTCGGCCACGTGGGCCATCGGCAGGTAGGACACGATCCGCCCGCCCTGCGGGAAGGCGATCAGCTTGTCGTAGGAGCGGGACGCCGCGAGCATGTTGTCGTGGGTGATCTGCACGCCCTTCGGCGGCCCGGTGGTGCCCGAGGTGTAGATCAGCGTGAGCACGTCGTCGGGCTCCACGGCCCGCCAGGCGGCCTCGAAGTCGAAGCCCTCCTCGCCGTGCGCCTCCACGTCCTCGATCGACAGCGTTCCCTCGCCCTCGCCGTCCACCACGATCACGTGCTCGATGCCCTCCACCGCTTGGATGCGGTCGAGGAACTCCTGCTCGGTCACGAAGATCTTGTTATCGGCGTCCTCGGCCAGGTACTCGATCTGCTCCGGGGCGTAGGTGTTGTAGACCGAGAACGGCGTCGCGCCGAGGTGCATCGCGGCCGCGTCGAAGAGGTGGAACTCGGGGCGGTTCGTAAGCATCAGCCCGATCGTCTGGCCGCGCTCCAGGCCCAGGGCGGCCAACCCGGCGGCGAGCTTCTCGACCTTCTCCGCGTACTCGCCCCAGCTGAGGGCTACCGAGTCGTCCTTCGTCCTGAGCGCAGGCTCGCCGGCGTTGTCGCGGGCCGTGAGCTGGAAGGCCTCGGCCATCGTGCTTGCGTCAAGTCCTGCCGGCCGCTCGGTGCGGCGCTCGGCGGCAGCGCTCTCCATGGCCGCAGGCTACCGCACCCTGAAGCCTTCGCCGGACAGTCTCCCGATGTCGTTCGACAGGCCGATCAGGAAGATCAGGATCACGAGCATGAAGCCCACCACGCCCGCGCGTTCCATGACGCTGAAGGGCACCGGCTTGCGCCTGACCTTCTCCACGACGGCCCAGAAGATGTGCCCGCCGTCGAGCGGCAGGAACGGGAAGAGGTTCACGATCGCCAGCGACAGCGAGATCACGGCGAGGATGCGCACGGTGAGCGCCACGTTGGTGAGGATCGTCTGGCGCGTGACCTCGTAGGTGCCCACGATCCCGCTGAGCTGCTTGCGCTGCTTCGAGTTCACGAGCCGCGCGGGGAGCGTGACCGTCTGGCTCGTGATGAACCAGAAGTCGTCGGCCGACGCGGTCAGCGAGTCGCCGGCGCTGAGAGCGGTGCGGTTGGGCCCGGGCGCGTAGCCGAAGCCCAGGCGGGTGCGGGGCGCCTGCCCCTGGAGGTTGGTGTCGTAGACCGGCCGGGCCACGATGCGTTGCAGCTGCCCCTTGCGCTCCACCTCGAGCGTCACGGGCGTCGCCGCCTTGCAGCCGTCGACCGGGCGCCCGGCGCAGTGGTGCGAGCGGATCTGGGCCGAGACAACGTTGGCATCGCCGCGCTTGCCGTCGGCGGACACCACCTTGTCCCCCGGCTTCAGCAGCTTGGCGGCCGGGAAGCCGCGTTCGATCGAGCCGACGCGGTTGGACGGCTCCTGGACCCCGATCATCGCGTAGAAGACGAACAGCAGCAGGAAGGCGAGCACCAGGTTCACG
Organism: Thermoleophilaceae bacterium; assembly: GCA_036724195.1. Lineage (GTDB taxonomy): Bacteria > Actinomycetota > Thermoleophilia > Solirubrobacterales > Thermoleophilaceae > DATACN01. The sequence continues at coordinate 866 of DAIMGB010000078.1, read as the reverse complement.
GCGGGACCCGCGGCAATCACCACGATCCGCTTCCAGACGGGCTGCGAGTAGTAGGCGCGCGTGCGCACCTCGTCCGGCAGGTCCTCCGCCGGGTTCATGCCGCTGATCTTCACGTAGCCGCCCGCGGGGATCGAGCCGAGCGCGTACTCGGTCTCGCCGATCTTCTTCTTCAGGAGCGTCGGCGGGAAGAACAGCGAGAAGCGCTCCACGCGCATGCCAACCGCCTTGGCGGCGGTGAAATGCCCGAGCTCGTGGAGGATCACGAGCAGCGCGAAGCCCACGAAGGCCAGCAGCCAGCTCAAACCGCGGCCCCCCTGGCGATCTCGCGCGCCTGCGAGTCGGCCTCGTAGAGGTCCGAGAAGTGGCGCAGCGGTGTCGGGGGCAGCTCGGACAGCGTGCTCTCGATCACGCGCGGGATGCCGGTGAACGACAGCTCCCCGCGCAGGAAGGCGTGCACCGCGACCTCGTTCGCGGCGTTCATCACGCAGGGGGCGGTGCCACCCGCCGCGGCCGCCTCGCGTGCCAGGCGCAGGCAGGGGAAGGCGTCGGCGTCGGGCGCCTCGAAGGTCAGCTGCCCGACCTCGGTCAGGTCGAGCGTGGGCACCGGCACGTCCACCCGCTCTGGGTGGTGAAGTGCGTAGGAGATCGGGACGCGCATATCGGGGTTGCCCAGGTGAGCCAGCGAGGCGCCGTCGTTCAGGTGCACCAGCGCGTGGACGATCGACTGCGGGTGCACCACCACGTCGATGCGGTCGTAAGGCACGCCGAAGAGGTGGTGCGCCTCGATCAGCTCGAGGCCCTTGTTCATCAGCGTGGCCGAGTCGATCGTGATCTTGCCGCCCATGTCCCAGGTGGGGTGCTTGAGA
>DAIMGB010000077.1:0-7635 GCA_036724195.1 Thermoleophilaceae bacterium | reverse complement strand
AGCGTGGACCGCCTCTCGGGCGGCCGCTTCCTGTTCGGCGTGGGCGCCGGCTGGAACAGGGAGGAGATGCGAAACCACGGCAGCGACCCGGGCACCCGCTTCTCGCTGATGCGCGAGCGCGTGGAGGCGATGAAGGCGATCTGGACGCAGGACGAGCCCGAGTACCACGGCAAGTTCGTGGACTTCGATCCGATCTGGTCATTCCCCAAGCCCGTGCAGAAGCCGCACCCGCCGGTGATCGTGGGCGGAACCGGCGAGAAGGTGCTCGACCGCGTGGTGGCCTTCGGAGACGAGTGGATGCCGAACCGCACGCCGCTCGAGGACCTGGCCGGGCGCATCGAAGATCTGCAGCGCAAGGCGAGCGAAGCGGGCCGCGGCGAGGTCCCGGTCAGCCAGTTCGGCGGCCCGCGCGACGCCGATGAGCTCAAACGCTACGAGGAGGCCGGCGTTCACCGCGTCTTCTTCCGGCTCCCGTCGGACGAGCCAGAGGCGGTCGAGCGGCGGCTCGACGAGCTCGCGAAGTTCCTCTAGGCGGCGAAGAGCGTCAAGTCGGGGTCGCGCTCGCCGTGCAGCACGGCGGGGTCCACCTCCACGCAGGCGATCCCGCGCGACTCCGCGAGCTTGCGGGCCTGGGGCTTGATGGCCTGGGCGGCCAGCACGCCGCGGCAGCGGGTGAGGCCGGGCTCGCAGCGGATCCGCTCGAGGTAGCGGGTGAGCTGCTCGACGGCGTCGATCGTGCCGACGCGCTTGATCTCCACCGCCACGAACGCATCGTCCCCGTCGCGGCACATCAGGTCCACCGGCCCGATGTCGGTGGGCCACTCGCGCCGCACGAGGCGCAGCCCCTCGCCGCAGCTGCCCGGGCTGGCGGCCAGCAGCTCCTGCAGCTCGCGCTCGACGCCCTCCTTCTCGAGCGCGGCGGCCTCGCCCATGTCGTGCTCGACGTCGGACAGCACCTCGGCTATGCGGATCTCGAGCCTGTCCTCGCCACCGCGCTTGCGCACGATCATCAGCCCGGGCTCCTCCTCGATCACGGTGGGCGCGGTCATCCAGTTGCTGGGCTTGAAGCCGCCCGTGTCGGCGTGCACCATCACGGAGCCGTCGTCCTTGAGCATCAGCAGGCGCAGTGCCTCCGGCAGCACCGCGGACAGGCGGCCGGAGTAGCGGACCTCGCAGCGGGCAACAATGAGTCGCATCGCATCGGCAAGGTACGCACACGCCCGGACACGCCTGGCCCTCGTGTCGCCGTCGTCCCCCCACGACGAGGACGGCTACCTCGAGCGCGCGCTCCAGGCCCTCGCCGAGCTGGGCTTCGAGACCACCGTCGGGCGCCACGTGGGCGAGCGCCACGGCTACCTGGCCGGCTCGGCCGAGCACAGAGTCAGCGACCTCCACGAGGCCTTCGCCGATCCAGACGTGGATGCCGTCCTGGCTGTGCGCGGCGGCTACGGGGCCGCCGAGCTGGTGCCGCTGCTCGACGAGCGGCTCCTGCGCGCCAACCCCAAGCCGTTCATCGGCATGAGCGACATCACGGTGCTGCACCTGGTGCTCTCGGAGCGCCTGGGCCTGCCCACGTTCTGGGGCCCGATGGCGGGCCAGCTGGCGCGCGGCAGCGACTACACCCGCCGCCTGTTCAAGGAGGTCCTCAGCCAGGGCCCGAGCGCCGGTCCGCTCGAGCTGCCGGACGGCGTCGAGCTCATCACGCTTGTGCCGGGCAGCGCCTCGGGCCCGCTCGGCGGCGGCACCACTGCGCTGCTTGCCTCCTCGCTTGGCACCTCGTGGGAGGTCGAGACCGAGGGGAGGGTGGTGCTGCTCGAGGACGTCGGGATGGAGCCCTATGAGCTCGACCGCGCCCTGCTTCAGCTACTCCAGGCCGGCAAGCTGGCCGACGCCGCCGCCATCGCGCTCGGCGTGCACGTGGGCGTGGCGCCGCGCGACTCGAGGCCTTCGCTCACCCTGATGGAGGTGCTCGAGCGCCTGATCGTGCCACTGGGCCTGCCCACGCTCTACGGGCTGCCGCTCGGCCATGCCCGCGACCTGGCCACGGTGCGCTACGGCGCGCCGGTGCGCCTGGACGCGTCGGCCGGATCGCTCGAGCTGCTGAACAGCTCCAGCGCGCGCTGAGCCACGAGCTCGGGCCTCTCCTCCGGGATGAAGTGGCCGCAGTCCTCGATCAGCTCGACGCTCATGTCGTCGGCGTGGCCCTCGTGGCCCTTCACGACCTCGGTGGAGAGGAAGCTGTCCTGGCTGCCGAACAGCAACCGGGTGGGCACGGTCAGCCGCGGCGCGGCGTCGCCGCTGAAGGCGTCCGCCACCGCTCGCATGTAGCTGCGGTAGAGGAGCTGGGTGGCCCGCGCGCTGTCGGGACGAGCCAGGCTCTGCGCGTAGCCGAGCGCCTCCTCTCTGGAGATGCACGGGTGCACGGTGTCGCGGACGATGTTCGCGGCGATCCGGTCGGGCCGCCGCTGCAGCGCCACGGGCCCGAGCGGCGAGGCCATCGCGAACACGTACCAGCTGCGCCACGCGCCGGCCAGCAGCTTCAGGCTGGGGCGGACCCAGGGCACCGGCGCGCTGAGGCCCAGGAACGCCCGGATCCGCTGGGGCGCCATGAAGCAGGTCACGAATCCCGCGGCGCAGCCCCAGTCGTGCCCGACGAGGAAGGCGCGCTCGAGCCCGAGCGCGTCCAGCAGGGCAAGCGCGTCGGCCGCGAAGGTCTCCGGGTCGTAGCCGCGGCCGGGCGCTTCGCTGCTGCCGAAGCCGCGCAGGTCTGGGCAGATCACGCGGTGGCGTTCCGCCAGCAGCGGTGCGACGAGGCGCCAGGCGCCCGCGTGCTGCGGCCAGCCGTGGAGCATGAGCACGGGCGGGCCCTCGCCCAGCTCGGCCACCTGCAGGCGAAGCCGCCCGGAGTCGGCCGTCTCGATCGACACCTGGCGCCGCTCGGCGCCGGGGATCAGCGGCGCCACGGCAGTCTCGACCTCTTCTTTCGCCGCTGGCGCTGCACCAGGACGCCGCCGCCCACGCCGAGGGCGGCCACACCGGCGGCGATCAGGCCCTGGCGGCCCCGCAGTCGCCGGAACTCGCCCTCGACCTGGGGCCAGAGAATGCCCTCCACGAGCTCGCCGGCTGCCTCCGGGCTGGCCTCGATCGCGTCGACCGGGATCGGCTCGGCGAAGGCCACCTGCACCCGCTTTGGCTTCGGCACGCCGCCCGCGAACAGGTCCTCGCTGCCGCTGATCGCCGCCGGCACCAGCGGCGCGCCGAACTCGAGCGCCAGCCGGCCCGCGCCACGCTTGGGATCGCCCAGCTCGTCGGGCTCGCGGATGCGCGTGCCCTCCGGGAAGAGCGCCAGCAGCCCGCCCTGGCGCAGCACCTCGCGAGAGGTCTCGAGCGCATCGGCGTCGGCCTGGCCGCGCTTGACCGGAAAGGCGCCCAGGCGCACCAGCAGCGGTCCGTAGCGCGCCTCGATCAGTTCGGTCTTGGCCATGAAGCGCAGGTGCCTGCGAGTGCCGACACCCAGGAAGAAGGAGTCCCAGAAGCTCTTGTGGTTGGCCGTGAGGATGGCCGCGCCCTCCTTGGGCACGTTCTCCGCGCCTTGGACCCGCATGCGGAAATAGACCCTGAAGAGCGGCACCACGATGCTCCGGACCAGCGCGTAGAGCGGGCGTGAGACTCCCTTCTCGCGCGCGAGGCGATGGGCCTCTTCGTTGGTCATGGCGGCGGCCAGCCTAGGCGTTTTCCCCGTCGGCCGACGGGGTACCAGGCAAGAACCCCAAAGGAAAGGGAGCCAACATGGGAATCATGGACAAGATCACAGGCCGGGCCAAGCAAGCAGCCGGCGACGTTACGGGCGATGCCTCGACGCACCGCGAAGGCCGTCGCGAGGAGCGCAAGGGCGAGGAGAAGGACAAGCTCGCCGACGCGCAGGACCGCGTGGAGGAGAAGAGCGCCGACGTGGCCGACCTCGAGCGCAAGACCTGACCGCAGCACCCAGGTCGACGTAGCTTGGACGGGCGCTTCGGCGCCCGTTCGTCTTCGTGGGGCCGATTTAGAGCTTCACGACCGCGATCACCATCGCGATCACCACGAAGATCACGATCGCGATCTGCATCGCGATCCAGGAGCGGGGCACTACTCGATTATGGCTTTTCGCAGGGCGATGGCCACTGCGTGCACGCGCGAGTCCGCCTCGAGCTTGGTGATGGCCCGCTTGGTATCGGACTTCACGGTCTCGGCGCTCAGGCCGATCCGCCGCGCCACCTCTTCGGTGTGGAAGCCCTCGGCCAGCAGCTGCAGGATCTCGCGCTCGCGCTCCGACAGCGACGCATCGGCGATGCCGTGCGCCATCAGGAGCGCTGGGGACAGCGACGGGTCCACGAACGGCCTGCCCTCACTGACCGCGCGTACGGCCCGCAGGAGGTCCTCGGGCGGCGAGCCCTTCATCACGTAGCCGCGCGCGCCCGCGGAGATGGCGTCGGACAGCAGCCGCTTGTCCCCGTAGGCCGAGAACACGACGGTCTTCACGCCCGGGGCGTTCTGTGAGATGCGCTTGAGCGCCGAGATGCCGTCTATCCCCGGCAGCCGCACGTCCATGATCACGACCTCGGGCTGGTCGCGCTCGATCGCCTCCAGCACCTCTTCGCCCCGCTCGACGGTGGCTACGAGATCGAGGTCCTGCTCGGCGCCGAACATCAGGCTGAGGCCCTGGCGAACGGCGGCGTGGTCGTCTACGGCCAGGCAGCGAGTTGGTATGCCCATCAGGCCTTAACCCTAAGGGCAGCCACTCGTTTGTGCCAGCGATTTATGATGGCCGCGGATTCGCCCAGGCTGGCAACGAGGGAGGGGCACTTGTTTGGCTCGATAGTGGTAGGCACAGACGGCAGCGAGACCGCGAAGGAAGCGGTGCGCCAGGCCAGCGAGCTCGCGAAGGTGCTCGGCTCCCGCATGTACCTCGTCAGCGCCTACGAGCCGGTGCCAGAGGGCCGCCTGCGCGAGGAGCGCACCGAGGTCCCCGAGGACCTGCAGTGGATGGTCAACCCGCGCGAGGACGTGAACGCGACGCTCGAGCAGACCGGCGAGGAGCTCAAGGAGCAGGGCCTCGAGGTTGAGACGCACGCGCGCGAGGGCGACCCCGCCGACGCGATCCTCGACGTGGCGGAGGAGAAGGGCGCGGACCTGATCGTGATCGGCAACAAGGGCATGACCGGCGCCAAGCGCTTCCTGCTCGGCAGCGTGCCGAACAAGGTCTCGCACCACGCTCCCTGCAGCGTGATGATCATCCGGACGAGCTAGCCGCCGCCGCGCGGATCAGCGCAGCGCGGCCGCGGCGTCCACGAGGCCGTGGCCGTAGCGGGTGTCGAAGCCGGGCGGGCCGATGTCCCGCGACGTGCTCTCGATCCGCTCCTCGAGCGCGCGCGGGCTCGGGTGCTTGCCCAGTCGCCTCGTGGCGATCAGGAGCGCCGCGATGCCCGACACGTGCGGGGCGGACATCGAGGTGCCCTCGTACCCGCCGGGCAGCCCGAAGCTACGGATCCCGTGGGTGAAGGTCTGCTGGTAGACGTAGTGGCCGCGCTCGTCGGGGCGGCAGTGCTGGGCGTCCCAGGGGTTGTCGGCGTTCGGCGCGTCCACGCCGCCGCCGGGGGCCGACACGTCCACGGCGGTGCCGGCGTTCGAGTAGTCAGCCTCGCAGCCGTCGAAGGTCGTCGCGGCCACGGCCATCACGCCGGGCGCCCGGCCCGGGTAGGCCACGACGGCGTCGGCCTGGTTGCCGGCGGCCGCAATCACCAGCGAGCCCCGGCGGCGCGCGTAGCGCACGGCGGACACGATGTCGGGGATCTGCGAGGCGCGCACCGAGGAGTCGAACTCCAGGCTCAGGTTGATCACGTCGACCTTCTTCGTGCCCGCGTAGCGGATGGCCTTGGCGATCGCGGCGGTGTCGCCGGCCCCCTCCGCGTCGAGCACCCGCAGCGGCATGATCTTCGCTCGGTAGGCGATGCCGGCGGCGCCGATGCCGTTGTTGGTGGTCTGGGCGATGGTGCCGGCCACGAACGTGCCGTGCCCGTTCAGGTCGAACGGGTAGTGGTCGTGGTCCACGTAGTCGCGGCCGGGGAGGAAGCCGCTGAGGTCGGGCGCGCGCTTGTAGCGGTGCTTGAAGGTGCGGTAGGCCACGCCCGTGTCGAGCACCGCCACCGTGGCCCCGCGGCCGCCGGGGGCGTGCTTGGAGCGGGCGATGCCCCAGGCCTCCGGCATGTTGATGCTGAACGGCCCGTTCAGATTCCACTGCATGCCGAAGCCCGGGTCGTTCGGGAACAGCGGCCCACCGGAAGCGTGCGCGATGTAGTTGGGCACTGCGTAGGACACGTCCGGGTTCTCGCGGAGGTCGGAGACCGCCTGCTTCACCGTCGCGCCGTCGTGGATGTCGACCTTCTTCGACGCGCTGGCGTCCTTGTACTTCACCAGCACCTGGCCCGGCACGTAGTCGGCGGCGCTCGCGCCTGCGGGCACGGCCGCGGCGATCATGAAGGCCAGTGCGGCCGGGAGAAGGAAGCGCTTTCGCATTGCTCTACGGTGCTTTTGCAGTGTACGTGTGGGTGAACACTCCGCCGACGTCGAAGTTGCCCGCGGCGCCGTGACCTCCTGCATCACGGGTGCCACCGGTTTCATCGGCGGCCACGTGGCCCGGCTCCAGTCCGAGGCGGGTGCCGCTCCTCGCGTGACCTACCGCGACGAGGCCCGGCTCGAGCGCCTGCGCGGGCTCGACGTGGAGCCGGTGCGGGCCGACGCGCTCGACCGCGCCGCGCTGCGGCGGGCCTTCCGGGGCTGCGAGCTGGTCTTCCACACGGCGGGCTACGTGGCCTCGCGCCCGGTCGAGCGCGTCTGGGAGATGAACGCGCTGGCGCCGCGGCTGACCGTGGAGGCCGCGGCCGCGGAGGGCGTGCGCCGGGTGGTGCTCACGTCGAGCGTGGCCGGCATCGGCCCTTCGCCACCGGGAGAGGTGAACACCGAGGAGAGCCCGTTTCGCGGCGGCGGCCTGGGCCTGACCTACGTGGACGCCAAGCACGAGGGCGAGAACGAGGCGCTGGCGGCGGGCGCCCGCCTCGGGGTCGAGGTGATCGTGGTGAACCCGTCCTACGTGTTCGGCGTGCCGGTGGACACGCAGCAGCCGGGCGAGACCTCCACGCGCATGATCGGCAACTACGTGAGCGGCCGGCTGCCGGCGGTGGTGGATGCGGAGACCAACGTGGTGGACGTGGTGGACGTGGCGAAGAGCCACCTGGCCGCGGCCGAGCGCGGCCGCCCCGGCGAGCGCTACATCCTCGGCGGCCACGACGTGAGCTGGGTCGAGCTGCTCGAGCGCGTGGCCAGGCTCTCCGGCGTGAGGCACCCGCTGCTGGTGCTTCCCCCCGAGGCGGCCGAGGTGGCGCGGCTGGCCGAGGGCCTGCGGCTGCCGTTCCCGATCTCGCCCGAGGGCGTGGTGCTGATGGCGCAGAACTGGCGCTACTCGTCGCGCAAGGCGCGCCGCGAGCTTGGCCACCGGCCGCGCCCGCTGGACGACACGCTGGGCGACACGGTGGCCTGGTACGCGGAGCTCGAGCAGCGCGGCGCGCTCGGTGGCGGACCGTCGCCGATGTCCCTGGC
>DAIMGB010000076.1:0-7700 GCA_036724195.1 Thermoleophilaceae bacterium | reverse complement strand
TCCGCGCGCGCAATAGCTACGGTAGGACAACCTCGGCCTCGCGGTGTGCCGCTCTCGATAGATCGTGAGTGCCAGCCCTCGCACCATTTGTCCGGTGTGGACAATCAACAGCCGTCGCCCGCGCGATGGAGGAGCAGCGTTGTCTCGAGCTCCACGCGACGCTCGGCGATGCTGCATCCCAGCAGCGCCTGCGCGCAGCGGATCCGGTAGGCCACCGTCTTGGGGTGCACGTGGCTCGCAGGATCGTGGTCAGTCCGTCCTCGCGCTCGGCCAGCCGCTGAAACAGCTCAAGCGCCCCCATGGAGGGCTCGATGGCAGTGGAGGGAATGCCGTAGGCCAGCATCGAGACCACCGCCCCGACGTTGTCCACGGTGCTGCGCTCCACGGCGCTGCGCACGGACTCGTCGGTCGGCTCGGTGAGCTCGGGAACGAGGTCGAGCACGCGTGCCGACACACGCTCGGCGACCTCCTGCGTGGAAGGCGTGAACTCGGCGGCCAGTTCGCGCAGCCACGCATCGAGACCCTAATCTGCCGAGGTCGACCACCAGGAGCTGTCTGTCGGCTCGGGCCACGAGAGCGCGGATCGTGCTGCTGGCCGGCGTTTCGCAGGTCCGTTGCTCGTCGGGCAGCGCCGGCGCCTGCCTCAGCCGCGGATCACAGGGTTGCGCCGTGGCACGCTCTCCATGCGCTTGTGCTCGTAGTGGCGCAGGCGACGGACGAGCTCGTCGCGCAGCGCGTCACCGGGAATGACGCTGTCCACGTAGAACTCCGAGGCAGCGCGGAAGATGTCCAGGTTGGCCATGTAGTCGTCGCGGCGCTGCTGGACGAACGCCGCACGCTCGCCTTCGTCCTCGATCGCCTCGATCCGGTTGGCCCAGATCGCGTTGACGGCCGCCTCGGGCCCCATGATCGCCATCTTGGCGGTGGGCAGGGCGATCATCGCATCGGGGTCGAAGGTCGCCCCGGACATCGCCATGTAGGCGGCGCCGTAGCTCTTACGGACCATGACCGAGATCCGCGGCACGGAACAGTTGGCGATCGCGGAGAGGTACTTGGCGCCGTGACGGATGATGCCGCCGCGCTCGACCGCCGAGCCGACCATGAAGCCCGGCGTGTCGGACAGGAAGATCAGCGGGATCCCGTAGGCGTTGCACAGCGAGACGAACTGCGCGCCCTTGTCCGAGCTGTCGCTGGTGAGGATCGCTCCCTTGTGCTTGGGCTGGCTGGCCACCACGCCGACGACGCGGCCGTCCAGGCGCGCGAAGGCAGTGATGAGCTCCCGCGCAAAGCGCGGCTTGTGCTCGAAGACCGAGTCCCGATCGAACAGCCGGACTAACAGCTTGTGCATGTCGAAGGGCTTGACCTGGTTCTCGGGCACGATGTTCCCGATCGAGGGGCCCTCCTCGGGCTCGCAGGGCGCCGCCGTGGGGACCGGGTCCTCCCATGACTGCGGCAGGTAACCGAGGTAGCGCCGGGCCAGCGTCAGCGCCTCATCGTCGTCGGCGGCCAGCTGATCGCCGAGGCCGGACACGGCGCAATGCATCCGCGCGCCGCCCATCTCCTCGGCGCTGACGTCCTCCTTGATGGCCATCTTGACCATGCGCGGGGAGCCGAGGAAGGCCGCCGCGTTGCCGTCGACCATGATCACGGCGTCGCAGAAGGCCGGCACGTAGGCGGCACCGGCGGGCGACGGTCCGAACAGGATGCACACCTGGGGGATGACACCCGACAGGCGGCACTGATTCCAGAAGATCCGCCCGGCGTGGCCGCGGTCGATGAACAGGTCGAACTGCTCGTCCAGCCGCGCGCCGGCCGAGTCCACCAGGTAGATGAGCGGGCAGCGACTGCGCGCCGCCTCTTCCTGGGTGCGCACGTACTTGCGGATCGTCTGGCGCCCCCACGCTCCCGCCTTGACGGTCGGATCGTTGGCGATCACACAGACCGGGCGGCCCTCGACGGTCCCCAGGCCGGTAACGATGGCGTCGGCGGCCAGACCGTCGTCCATCGTCCGGGCCAGCAGGCCATCCTCGACGAACGATCCCGGGTCGAGCAGCAGCTCGAGCCGCTTGCGTACGAAGTGCTTGTTCTGACGGGCGATCGTGTCGTGGTACTTCGGTGCGCCGCCGGCCCGTGCGCGCTCGGCGCGCTCGGCCAGCTCGCGCTCTAGGGCAAGCTCCTCGGCGGCCCGTGGCTCAGTGCTCATCATCACGCCCCTTGGCGGACGCCCTCGGCGCCCATTCGATCGGCCCGGCACGGGCTAGGTGGCTGTCCAGGCGCCGGCCCAGGAACGCCTCCATCTCGGCGCACACCGCCAGTAGGGCGGGCAGGTCGAAGCCGTGCTGGATGCCCATCTCGCCGAGCATCGAGGCGAGGTCCTCGGTGGCGAGGTTGCCGGTGGCACCGCGCGCGAACTGGCAGCCGCCGAGCTCCCCGTAGGAGGCCTCGAAGGAGTCGATTCCGACCTGCAGCGCGGCGAGCACGTTGGCCAAACCAGCGCCGCGCGTGTTGTGAAAATGAAGGGTGATGCGCGGGCCCGATACCTCGTCACGCAGGCGCGTGCACACGTCGCGTACCTGCAGGGGATTGGCCATCCCCGTGGTGTCGCCGAGCACGAGCTCATCGGCGCCCATCGCCGCGTAGCGGCGGGCAATGTCGATCACGCGCGCCACCGGCACGCGGCCCTCGTAGGAGCAGCCGAACACCGTCGCGATGCCGCCGCAGACGTGCAGCCCGTCGGCCTTGGCGTCGGCCACGATCGGTTCCAGCTGGGCCAGCGAGTCGGCGATCGTCATGTTGACGTTGGCACGGTTGTGGGCCTCGGAGGCCGACACGACGAGCCCGACCTCATCGATCGGGCCGCCCTTCGCGCGCAGCGCGCGGGCCCGCTCAAAGCCGTGCCGGTTGGGCACCAGCACGCCGTAGCGCACCCCCTCGACCCGCGGCAGCGCGCTCACGACATCATCGCCGTCGGCCAGCTGGGGAACCCACTGCGGATGCACCATTGCCGTGACGGTGATACGCCGCGCGCCCGCGGCGACCAGGGCGGCGATGAACGCGAGCTTGCGCTCTGTAGGGATCTGCACGTCCTCGATGTTCTGCCAGCCGTCGCGCGGACCCTCCTCACGGATGTCCACGCGCTCGGGCAGGGCGGCGGTGCTCATGGCGAGGCCTCCGTCGACGGCACGCGCTCGATCAGCGCGACCTTCTGTACGCCAGGACGCTCCAGCGCGCCCTCCGCCAGTAGCTCGACGACCGCCTTGATGTTCAGCGCGCCACGCAGACGCGCCTCCACGTCGCTGCGCAGCCGTTCCTGCTCCTCGGCCGGTAGGTCGGCGGCGTGCTCGACGGCCACGCGCAGTGGGCGCTGCGTGGTATGCCCCTCGAAGTCCGCGCGGATGCGCAGCTCGCCCGTGGTTCGGGGAACGAGCTCCATGACCAGGTCCTTGATCGCCGACGGGAACACGTTGATGCCGCGCACGATCAGCATGTCGTCGGTGCGTCCCACGCAGCGGATCTTGAACCCCTTGCGTCCACAGCCGCAATGCGTGCCGGTGACGACCACGTGGTCGGCGGTGCGGAAGCGCAGCACGGGCGAGGCCTGGCGGCGCAGCGCGGTGTAGACCAGCTCGCCGGTAACGCCTTCGGCGGGCACCAGCACCTCGCAAGTGTCGGGATCGATGAGCTCGGCGACCATTAGGTCTGGCGAGAGCAGGTGCATGCCGTCTGCCTGATCGCACTCCGCCCAGTACGTGCAGGCGAGATCGGTGCCGCCCAACATCTCGCGCACCACGGCCCCCCAGAGCGTCTCGATGCGCTCGCGCACAGCGGGGATGCCCCCGCCCGGCTCACCGCCCACGACGATGCGCTGCGCGCCGAGCTCATGCGCGGGAACGCCGACGATCTCCTGGGCGCGCTCGGCCAGGTGCGCGACGAAGTAGGGCGTTCCCACGATCAGGTTCGGGCGCTGGTCGGCCTGCACGCGCAGCAGTCGCTCGGGGCCGGCGTCGGCCCCGATCGGCAGCTCGCAGATGCCCATCGACTGGACGATCTGCGCCACGGGCAGACCGCCGACGAACCCCTTGCTCATCCCGAACGCGTGCAACGCACGGTCGCCCGGCCGGGCGCCGTTGGCGTAGAACGCGCGGGCGCCGAGCTCGCACCACACGCCCAGGTCATCGCGCGTGAGCCCGACGTAGGAGGGGCTGCCGGTCGTCCCCGAGGAGGCCTGCACCTGGATCACGTCCTCCAACGGCGCGGCGAGGTGTCGGCCCAGCGGAGGGGCGGCGGCCAGCGAGGCGCGCAGCTCGGCCTTCTCGGTGAAGGGGACACGCGGCAGGTCCTCGACGCCCCGGATGTCCTCGGGTCCGACGCCTGCGTCGGCGAGCTTGTCGCGGTAGAAGTCGCTGCGGGCGTGCAGGTAGGCGACCTGCTCACGCAGGCGTTCGTCCTGCAGAGCGCGAGCCCGCTGCGGGTCGAGCGCCTCCACGGCGCTCCAGAAGCGTCCGTCAGGCGTCGGCATATGAACGTGCGTTGATGGCGGGCAGGCGCTCGCGAAGGGCGCTGAGCCGCTCGAGCTGCTCGAGCGGGCGGTCGAAGAGCGAGATCATCACGAGGGCCAGCGCCTCGGGCACCGGCAGAGCACCCATGTTGGTCTGGTCAAATCTCGGGAGCAGCGCGGCGAAGCCGGCAGGATCGGGCAGGCGCTCAGTAGTTCCACCGGCACTGACGATAAACGATCGTTAGCATCAGCGGGCGTGGACTTCGAGCTCAGCGACGACCAGGAGGCGATTCGCGGGGCGGTCCGTGAGCTCGCCGCGCGCTTTGATGACGACTACTGGCGCGAGCGCGACGCGCGCCACGAGTTCCCGTGGGACTTCTACGCGGCGTTCGCCGAGCACGGCTGGCTGGGGATTGCGATCCCCGAGCGCTGGGGCGGCGGCGCCCTCGGGATCGCCGAGGCTGGTCTGCTGCTCGAGGAGGTCGCCGCGTCGGGCGCGGCGATGAGCGGCTGCTCGGCCCTACACCTGACGATCTTTGGGATCAACCCGGTCGTCCGCCACGGCAGCGACGAGCTGCGCGACCGGATCCTGCCGCGCGCCGTGTCGGGGGAGCTGCATGTGGCCTTCGGCGTGACTGAGCCCGATGCAGGGCTGGACACCGCTCGCATCACGACGTTCGCCCGGCGTGAGCGCGGCGGCTACCGCGTGTCCGGGCACAAGGTGTGGACCTCGAAGGCGCTGGAGGCCGAGAAGGTGCTGCTGCTCACGCGCACCACTGCCCTGGCCGACTGCGCGCGGCGCACCGACGGGATGACGCTCTTCCTCGCCGACCTCGACCGCGACCACGTCGACATCCGGCCGATCGAGAAGATGGGCCGCCACGCCGTGGACTCCAACGAGCTATTCATCGACGGCCTGTTCGTCGCCGAGGCGGATCGGGTCGGCGCGGAGGGCCAGGGCTTCCGCTACCTGCTCGACGGCCTGAACCCCGAGCGCATCCTGATCGCCCACGAGGCGATCGGGATCGGCCGCGCGGCACTGCGCCGAGCAGTGGCGTATGCCAACGAGCGGGTGGTGTTCGGGCGTCCGATCGGCGCCAACCAGGGCGTGGCGTTCCCGCTCGCCCGCGCGCTGGCGGACCTGGACGCCGCCGAGCTCGTCGCCCGCCAGGCAGCTTGGCGCTATGACCGCGACTTGGACTGCGCGCGCGAGGCCAACACCGCCAAGCTGCTCGCCGCCGAAGCAGGCTGGGCGGCGGCCGACGCCGCCGTGCAAACCCACGGCGGCTACGGCTACGCCGCCGAGTATCACGTCGAACGCTACTTCCGCGAGGCTCGCCTGATGCGCATCGCCCCGATCAGCCAGGAGATGGTCCTCAACTACCTCTGCGAGCACGTGCTCGGGCTCCCGAGGTCCTACTGATGCGGCGCCTGGAGGGCCGCACTGCGCTGGTGACCGGCGCCGGCGGCGGGATCGGCGCGGCGGTCGCGCGGCGCTTCGCGCAGGAGGGCGCCGCGGTGGCCGTCGTTGACGTGCGCGGCGAGGCGGCCGATGTCACCGATCGCGCGGCGGTCGACGCCGCGGTCGCCCGCGCGGCCGAGCTGGGTGGCGGCGAGATCACGATCCTCGTCAACAACGCGGGGATCGTCCGCCCCGCCATGTTCCACAAGATGGAGCCTGAGGCGTTCCAGGAGGTCCTGGCGGTGCACGTCGGCGGCACGTTCCATTGCTGCCAGTCGGCCCTGCCCCACCTACCGACCGACGGACGCGGGCGGATCATCACCGTCACGTCCGCCGCCGGCTTGACGGGGACCTTCGGGCAGGCCAACTACGGCACGGCCAAGGCCGCGATCGTGGGGCTGACGAAGTCGCTGGCCAAGGAGCTCGGGCGCCGCGCGATCACCGTCAACGCGGTCGCGCCGCTGGCCGCCACCGCGATGACCGAGACGATCCGCTCCGAGGAGCGCTTCAGCGAGAAGTACCTGGAGCGGATCGTGCTCGGCCGCTGGGCCGACCCGGAGGAGATCGCGCCCTCGTTCGCCTATCTGGCCTCCGACGACGCGAGCTACGTCACCGGCCAGGTGCTGTGCGTCGACGGGGGGACGGTGATCTGATGGGCGCCACGCCGCGTCCGCTGGCCGGCCTGCGCGTGCTGGACGCAAGCGTGTTCCTGGCCGGGCCGCTGGCCTGTTCGCTGCTGGCCGACTGGGGCGCGGACGTGGTCAAGGTCGAGCCGTTGAGCGGCGACCCGGCACGCTGGATGGGCGGGCCGCAGCTCACCCGCGGGATCACCCCAACCTTCGCGGGCGGCAACCGGGGCAAGCGCGCACTGGCGGTGGACTACGGCTCGTCGGAGGGCCGCGCGCTCGTGGCCCGGCTGGCCGCCGGCTGCGACGCAGTCATCCACAATCAGCGCGAAGACGTTGCCCGGCGGCTGGGCATCGACCACGCCTCTCTGGCGCAGGAGGGCTCGGGCGCCGTGGTGTGCACGATCTCCGCCTTCGGTCCGCAGGGAACCTACGCTGGACGGGCCGCGATCGACCCGATGGTTCAGGCAATGACGGGCATGGCGAGCCTCACCGGCCCGCCCGGCGGCGAGCCGATGCGCGCTGGGCCGCCGGTGGTCGATGTCTGTGCCGGGGTCACCGCCGCCGCGGCCACGCTCGCCGCGCTGCTCGGCCGCGAGCGCAGCGGCCAGGCCGACCCGGTGATGGTCTCGCTGTTCGATGTCGGGCTGCTGTGCAACGCGGGGTTCGTGGCGCTGCGCTCGGCCGAGGGCCGGACGCCGCCGCGTCTGGGCAACCGGAGCCATCCGCTGCTGGCCGACCAGTTCGCCACCGCCGACGGCTTCGTGGTCATCGCCGTATGGGACGAGCGCCGCTGGACCGCTCTCTGCACGGTGCTCGGGCTCGAGGCGCTGGCCGCCGATCCGGCACTGGCCAGCAACGACGCGCGCCTGGAGCGCTACGACGAGCTGCGCCCACGGCTGGAGGCGGCCATCGCCCCCCTGTCCGCGGTCGCGCTGCGCGAGGCGCTGCACGAGGCGGGCGTGCCGTGTGCCGTCACCGCCGACCTCGACGCCGTCGCCGCCGACCCGCACGTGCGCACGAGCGGCGCGTTGTACGACGGAGGCGCCTTCTCGAACGCGAACGCCTGCGTGCTCCCGTAGGCGTCGAGCGATGCAGCGTCCATCGCGGTGAG
>DAIMGB010000075.1:0-7715 GCA_036724195.1 Thermoleophilaceae bacterium | reverse complement strand
CCGTAGGCCCCCTCGTAGAGCTCGCGCAACTCGGCCGCCGACAGCGGCTCCTCGGTGGTCACGTAGCAACTGGCCAGCAGGCCCTGGTCGACCGGAATCAGGTGCGGCACGAAGGTGTAGCTGGCGCCGTTCGGCAGCTCCTGCTCCAGCTCGGCGCTGTGGCGGTGGCCGTCGACCTTGTAGGGGTTGATGTTGTCCGCCACGGCCACGTAGTGCGTGGTCGGCGACGCCTCGCGGCCCGCGCCCGAGACGCCCGACTTAGCGTCCACCACCACGTCGCGGATGCGGTCGCGCAGCGGCCACAGCGCCAGCAGGGCGGCGGTGGGATAGCAGCCGGGAGCGGCCACGAGCTCGGACTCGCGGATCTCGTCGCGGTGGGCCTCGGTCAGGCCGTACACGGCGCCGTCCAGCAGCTCGGGCGCCTCGTGGGGCTGGTACCAGCGCTCGTAGCGCTCGCGCTCCAGGCGGAAGTCAGCCGACAGGTCCACGACCTTCAGGCCCCGTTCGCGCAGGGCCTTGACCACCGGCGCGGCCGCGCCGTGCGGATAGGCCACGAGCGCGGCGTCGGCGCGCTCGGCGATCGCGTCGGCGTCGAACTGCTCCAGCTCGAGGGGCACGCGGTAGCGCGGGTAGAGCTCGTCGTGGCGCCGGCCCGCGTCGGCGCGGGCGGTGACCGCGGTCAGCTCGAGCGACGGGTGTCGCTGCACGAGCATGGCCGCCACGGCCCCGCCGAAGCCGCTGGCGCCGATGACCGCTACGCGGTGCTCAGGCACGCAGCGCCCCCCCTATCCGCTCCAGCTCGCTCTCGATCGAGCCCCGCAGACCGGCCACCTCTTCGTCGGTGAGAGTGCGGTCGGGGGCGCGGAACTCCAGCCGCAGGGCCAGCGACTTGTTGCCCTCCCCCAGCTGCTCGCCGCGGTAGAGGTCGAACACGCCCAGGCCCTCCAGCAGCTCGCCTCCGCCCGCCCTGACCGCGGCCTCGATCTCCGCCGCCGGCACGTCGTCGGGCACAACGACGGCGATGTCCTGCAGCACCGCCGGGAAGCTCGTCACGTCGCGGTAGGCCTCCTCGCGCCGCAGCGAGAGTTCCGCCAGCGCGTCCACGTCCAGCTCGAACGCCCCCACCGGGTCCGCCAGCTCCCAGGCACGGGTCACGAGCGGGTGCACCTCGCCGATCCAGCCCAGCTTGCGCTCGCCGGCCACGACCTTCGCCGCGCGGCCGGGGTGCAGCCAGCGCCGCGGCTCGGGCTGGGCCTGCCATTCCACGCCGGCGGCCGCCATCACCGACTCCACCAGCGCGCGCACGGCGTGGAAGTCGCCGGGCACGCGCCGTGAGCGCCAGCCGGCCGGCTGGGCCTCCGTCGCCAGCGCAGCGAGGTGGTGGTGCTCGTCCACCGGCTTCGAACCCTTCGGCGAGCCCTCGGGCGTGTCCTCGGGGAGCGGGCCGCGGAACACGTGGGCCGACTCGAACAGACCGACCGCGGGGCGGCCGTGGGCTGCGTTCAGGGCGGCGGCGTCCAGCAGCCCGGGCAGCAGCAGTGGCCGCATCACGGACTGGTCCTCGCTGAGCGGGTTGGCGATCCGCAGCAGCTCCGCGTTGTCCAGCCGCAGCCGCTCGAGCTTCTCCGGCGAGCTGAAGCTCCAGGCCACCGTCTCGGCCAGCCCGCGGTCGCGCAGCGCATCCTCCAGGCGCCGGCGCAGCTTCTGGTGCGGCGTCAGGCGTCCCACGGCCTTGCGGCGCGACGGCAGCGTGGCCGGCAGCCGGTCCAGGCCGTGCACCCGCGCGACCTCCTCGATCAGGTCGGCCTCGCGCTGCACGTCGCTGTCGCGCCAGAAGGGCACGCTCACGCTCCAGCCCACATCGCCGTCGGGCTCCAGCCCGAAACCCAGGCGCCCGAGCGTCTGCTCGACCTCCTCGCGCGCGATCTCCTTGCCCAGCAGCCGCCCGATGCGCTGGTGGCGCAGGCCCACGACCCGCTCGGCCGCCGGCCGCGGATAGGCGTCCAGCTCTCCGGGCACGAGTCGCGCGCCCGTGAGCTCAACCATCAGCCGCGCCGCCAGCCGCTGCGCGCGCATGCCGAGCTCGGGGTGCAGCTGCTTCTCGAAGCGCGCCGAGGCCTCGGTGCGCAGGCCGAGCTTCTTCGACGAGCGCAGGATGTTCGGCCCCACCCAGGTGGCCGCCTCCATCAGCACGCGCGCGGTGCCCTGCTCGACCTCGGAGATCTGCCCGCCCATGATCCCGGCGATGCCCGAGGGGCCCTCGGCGTCGCACACCAGCGCCACGTCCGGGTCGAAGCGCCGCTCCACGTCGTCGAGCGTGGTCATCGTCTCGCCGTCGTGGGCGCGCCGCACCACGATCCGGCCGCCGCGCACCTTGTCGAGGTCGAAGGCGTGGAGGGGCTGGCCGTAGGCCAGCATCACGTAGTTGGTGATGTCCACGACGTTCGAGATGGGGCGCTGGCCGGCGGCCATCAGCCGCTGCTTGAGCCACGGCGGCGAGGGGCCGATCTGCACGTCCTCGAACACGCGCCCGGTGAAGCGCAGGCAGACCTCCGGATCCGCTATCTCCACGCTGACGTGGTCCTCGGCGGTGTCCGATCCGCTCGCCGGCGCGTCCTCGTCGGTCGGGTCGGCGGCCAGCTCGGCGCCGGTCAGCGCGTGCAGGTCGCGCGCCACCCCGTAGACGGCCATCGCGTCGGGCCGGTTCGGGTTGATCTCGATCTCGAGCACGTCGTCGGCGATCGCCAGCACGTCCGCCAGCGCGCTCCCCGGCTCGGCCTCCCCGTCGAGCACCATGATCCCGGCGTGGTCCTCGCCGATGCCCAGCTCGTCCTCGGCCAGGATCATCCCGCTGGACTCGATCCCCCGCAGCTTGGCCTTGCCGAGCACCGTTCCGTCGGGCATGACCGCGCCGGGCCGGGCAACGGCCACGGTCTGGCCGGCCGCCACGTTCGGCGCGCCGCACACGATCGTGCGCGTCTCGCCCGAGCCGTCGTCGACCTGGCAGACGCTCAGCCGGTCGGCGTCGGGGTGCTGCTCGGCGCTGAGCACCCGGCCCACCACGAACTCGTCGGGCGCGCCCACACCCACGCGGTGCAGCGTGTCCAGCTCGAGCCCGGCCGCCGTCAGGCGCTCGGCGATCTCCTCGGCCGGCAGGCCGGGGTCGCAGTAGCTGCGCAGCCATTTCACCGGGACCCTCATGCGCCGAACTGCTCCAGCAGGCGCAGGTCGTTCTCGAACAGCGGGCGCAGGTCGGGCACGCCGTGCTTGAGCATCGCGATGCGGTCGATGCCCATGCCGAAGGCGAAGCCCTGCACCTTCTCCGGGTCGTAGCCGCTGTCGGCCACGAAGCCGAGCACGTTGGGGTCCACCATGCCCGAGCCGAGGATCTCGATCCAGCCCGAGCCCTTGCAGACCGGGCAGCGCGAGCCGTCGGGCAGGTATCCCCTCGCGTCGCAGATGAAGCACGACACGTCCACCTCCACGCTGGGCTCGGTGAAGGGGAAGTAGCCGGAGCGCAGCCGCACCTCGCGCTCTTCGCCGAACATCGCTCGCGCGAACTCGAGCAGCACGCCGCGCAGGTCGCCGAGCGTGATGTCCTCGTCCACCGCCAGGCCCTCCATCTGGTGGAACATCGGCGTGTGCGTGGCGTCTGAGTCGCGCCGGTAAACGCGGCCTGGGATCACGATGTAGATCGGCGGCTCCTGCAGCTCCATCGAGCGCGTCTGCATCGGCGAGGTGTGCGTGCGCAGCAGGACCTGGTCGGAGAAGTAGAAGGTGTCCTGCAGCATCCGCGCCGGGTGGTCCGGCGGATGGTTGAGCGAGGTGAAGTTGTAGTAGTCCCACTCGACCTCGGGGCCCTCCACCACGCGGAAGCCCAGGCCCACGAAGATGTCCTCCATCTCGCGGCGGGTCTGGCTGACCAGGTGCAGGTGGCCGTCCGGCCGCGGCGGGTCGCCGGGCAGCGTCACGTCGATGCGGTCCTCGGCCAGCCGGGTGTCGAGCTCGGATGCCTCGAGCTCCCGCGTGCGGCCATCGATTTGGCTCTCGAGCGCCTGCTTGACCTCGTTCGCGCCCTTGCCGACCGGCCCGCGCTGCTCCGGCGGCAGCTCGCCTATCGAGCGCAGGATCTGGGTCAGGTCGGCGCGGCGGCCCAGGTAGCGCACCCGCAGCTCCTCGAGCTCGGCGCTCGAGCCGGCGCCGGCCACGGCCGCCTCGCCCTCGCGCCGCAGTTCCTCCAGCCTCTGGGGCGCGTCAGCCACGGTTGGCCATCCTATTGGCGACCTCGTGCAACGCCACGGTGGCGGCCATGGCCACGTTCAGCGACTCCGGCCCGTCCGGCCGGAGCGCGATACGCACACGCTCCCCGGCGCGCTCGAGCAGCTCCGGCGGCAGGCCTTCGCGCTCGGCGCCAAGGCACAGCACGAGCGGCGGCCGGGCCTCCAGCTCGCCCAGCGTGCGCTCGGCCTGCGAGTCGAGCGCCACCGGCGTGCCGTGCAGCTCGCTGAACCCCACCCGCGCCGGCGGGCGCGCGAACAGCGAGCCCATGCTGGCCCGCACGGCCTTCGGCGAGTACGGGTCCGCGCAGTCCGGGCCGAGCACGACCGGCCCGTCGCACAGCGCGTGCGCCGAGCGGATCACCGTGCCCACATTGCCGGGGTCGCCGACGCCGTGCAGGTACACCGACAATTCGCCGCCCGGCTGCGACCAGCGCCGCCTATAGACGCCGATCACGCGGGTGCCCGAGCCGAGCGTGCTCACGTCCGCCAGCAGCTCCGCCTCCACGTCCTCGCCCGCGATCAGCAGCGTCTCGGGCTGCCAGCCAGCCCGCTCGGCGGCCTCGACCAGGTCCTCGCCCTCCGCGGCGAACAGGTCCAGCCGCTCGCGCCAGCGCTTCTGCTGGAGCTTGCGGATGGTCTTGAGCTGTTCGTTGTCGGGTGAAGTGATCATGGGAAAAGAAAGGGCGCCTCACTGGGCGCCCCGGGAGTTCCTCAGATGCGATTCGCGCTCAGGCGGCCGCACCCTCCCGGGCTCGCTCGGCAAAACGTCGGAACGTCTCGGGGTCGCGCACGGCGATGTCGGCCAGCACCTTGCGGTCCAGCTCGATGCCGGCGCCCTTCAGGCCGTGCATGAACTGGCTGTAGCTCATGCCCTCGCGCCGGGCCGCGGCGTTGATGCGCACGATCCAGAGGCGGCGGAAGTCGCGCTTCTTGTTCCGGCGGTCGCGGTAGGCGTAGGAGTCGGCCTTGAGCAGCGCCTCCTTGGCGAGCTTGTAGCTCTTGCTGCGCTGGCCGCGGTAGCCCTTGGCCCGCTCCAGCGTGGCGCGGCGCTTCTTGCGCGCGTGTACGGATCGCTTGACGCGGCTCATCCGAGCAGCTTCCTGACCCGCTTCTCATCCGCCTTGGCGACCACGACCGGGTCGCTCAGGCGGCGCCGGCGCTTGGAGCGCTTCTTGCTGAGCATGTGGCTGGTGAACGCGTGCCGCGCCCGCAGCTTGCCCTTGGCGGTCTTGCGGAAGCGCTTCTTCGCGCCCGAGTGGGTCTTCATCTTCGGCATGAGCAGCGATCTATTGAAGCAGACGCCCTTCCGCCAGCGGTCCTGGGCGCCCGCTCGGCACTCCCACTCAGGGCGACAGCGAGCACCCTTCGCGGGAGTGCCGAGCGTCCGCCTCGTCAGCGGCTGCGGTACCGACGCGTGTCACTCCTGTGGGAGCGCCGGCCCGCGGGCTGAGCCGCGGCGCATGAAGGAGCCGGGCGCCGAGGCGTAGAGCGACTGCCGCGTGGCCCCCAACGCTACGCCACGCCAGACAGTTGGATTAGGGCATTCACATCGGCTTTTCGCGCGAAGCCCCGGAGACAGTCCCCGCGGCCACAGCGTCCGACCCCGAAGCCGTTAAGAAGTCCCAGCCCTAGCGCGCTCGCGCGGCCCGGAGTGCTTCGTCGCGGTCGCGGTAGCCCTCGAGGCGGGCGATCAGTCCGTCTTTGAACCGAACGACCACCGCCAAGGGGAAGTTCGCCGGCAGGTGGGTGTGCTCCATCCGGCCCACGAAGCGCTGCATCGCGACCACCACGTCTGGGTTCTCCACCTCGATTACGTCGTCGAGCTCGAGGCGCCAATCGTCGATCACGTCGAACACGTCCTCGCGCCAACGTCGCAGGCCCTCGTGGCCCACGTAGGGGCCTGGGATCGGGGAGCCCCGGAACATGTGGACCTCCACCCCTGGGTCGACCAGCTCGAGCGCCAGTTCCCCTTCCCGGTTCAGGCGCTCGTGGTAGCGCCGCAGCGTTTCGACATTCTGTCCCGGCATCCGCTCTAGGCCACGGTAAGCCGTAAGCCGGGCCGACGCCCAAGGTCCGCGTCAGTCAGACCCGGTCCACGGCTCGCCCACTGCCCACCCGTACCACGACTCGACCTCGATCAAAGCCGTGAAACGACCACGATCGCGCTCCTGGTAGGGCTCGCCCGTGTAATGGCGCGAGATGCGGTCGATGACCTCGAGGTCGGGGTCCGGCTCGATCGACGCGCGGCCGCGCAGGGTCACCTGGTGGTACCAATCGCCCTCCCCGAGCACCGTGATCGAGACGCGCGGCTCCTTGCGCAGATACTCGAGCCTCTTGCGGCCCTCGTCCATGTTCACGACGACGCGCCCGTCCTCCCACAGGTACCACGTGGCGGCGGTGTGAGGACTCCCGTCCGGCCGCACAGAGGCGATGACCGAAGGGTTGGGGCGGCGTAGGAACTCCTCGAGCTCCGGGGGAAGCGGTGTCTTGGGCATGCCCACCCGTATACCCGCGCGCGGCGCGGACTCCACCTCAGGCGAAGGCGGATGGCCGGTGGTGCGTCGCGGGAGCCGGACCTAGCCGGCTTCGGCGGCGGGGGCCTCGGGCGGCTGCTCGGCCGCCGGCGCTGGCGGTGGCTCAGCCTGCTCCGGCGGCGGCGCTGCGGCCTCCTCCGTCGCCGGCTCGGCCTGCTCCTGCTTCTTGGGCACCGGGCTCAGCAGCATCGTCATGTTGCGGCCGTCCTGCTGGGGCCGCTGGTCGATCGTGCCCAGCTCGGCAACGTCCTCCGCCAGGCGCATCAGCAGCGCCTCGCCGCGCTCCGGGTGGCTCTGCTCGCGGCCGCGGAACATGATCGTGACCTTCACCCGGTCGTCGCCCTTCAGGAAGCGCACGACGTGGTTCTTCTTGGTCTCGTAGTCGTTGTCCGCGATCTTCGGCCGCAGCTTGATCTCGCGCACGTTGACCTGCTTCTGGTGGCGGCGCGCGGCCTTGGCCTTCTGCTCCTGCTCGTACTTGTACTTCGAGTAGTCGAGCACCCGGCAGACGGGCGGGGACGCCTCCCTGGCCACCTCCACGAGGTCGAGGTCGCGCTCCTGCGCATAGCGCAGCGCATCGTCGATCTTGAGCACGCCGACCTGCTGCCCGTCCTCGCCGATGAGGCGAACCTCCGGCACGCGTATCCGCTCGTTGATGCGGGTGTCGTCGCGCTCTGGGGGGCGCCGATCGAACTTACGCGGGATCGGCACTAGTGAGAGAGGCGGCTAGTCGTCAAAAGCTGTGTGGCAGGGAGTCGGGAGAGGGCACGAGCGCGTCAGGGGCTCTGGCGGCGCGTAGTGTGGGTGCCCTTCATCTGTCGGCGAGTATAGCGTCGACTTGAGCGGCGCAAGGGGGTTTTATCCATGGCCGACGACCCGATACGGGTGCTGGCCTACGACG
>DAIMGB010000074.1:6856-7750 GCA_036724195.1 Thermoleophilaceae bacterium | reverse complement strand
GTCGAGATGGGCGCGAGCCCCGACTGGGTCAAGCTCGCCGAGGCCTTCGGGGCTGTTGGCATGCGGACCTCCGACAAGGGCGAGCTGGTTGACGTGATGAAGACGGCGCTGGCCGAGGAAGGCCCGGTGGTCGTGGACGTGAACGTGACCAAGGAAGAGAACTGCTACCCGATGATCCCGGCGGGACAGGCCGCGCGGGATATGGTCGGGTAGAGGGCAGAGAGCAGATGGGCGAACCAGGCACCAAGGAGCCTCTGAACCTCGAGGATTTGGGCGTCGCCGGCGGCGGCATGACCGGGCGGAAGCACGTGCTTTCGATCCTGGCGGAGAACAAGCCGGGCGTCCTGGCGCGCATCGCCGGGCTGTTCGCGCGGCGCGGCTTCAACATCGACTCGTTGGCTGTGGGCCCGACGCAGGACACCTCGCTGTCGCGCTTCACCCTCACCGTGGACGGTGCGGCGCACCCGATCGACCAGGTCACCAAGCAGCTGCACAAGCTCGTGAACGTGATCAAGATCCGCGACCTGGAGCCCGAGGAGACCGTCGCCCGCGAGCTGGCGCTGTTCAAGATCTCCTGCGCCGATGGCGACGCGCGCGCCCAGATCATGCAGTTCACCGACATCTTCCGCGGCAAGACCGTGGACGTGAGCAAGCGCTCGGTGACCGTGGAGGTCACCGGCACCGACGACAAGATCGAGGCCTTCGAGGACATGGTGCGCCCCTTCGGCCTGGTCGAGATGGTGCGCACCGGCGAGATCGCCGTGAGCCGCGGCCGCGGCACCACCTAACCTTTTCCGGGTGACCATCCGCGCCGGCCAGACCGAGTCCGGCTCGTTCGCCCTGGGCGAGCGTGGCGAGCGGCAGCTTGCCGAGCGGATCGAGGCGGCGATCGCC
>DAIMGB010000074.1:5794-6846 GCA_036724195.1 Thermoleophilaceae bacterium | reverse complement strand
CCGCCGTGCTGCGGGCCCGCCGCGCCGACGACGGCTTCTGGTGCATGGAGCAGCCCGACCGCGACGGCTTCGCGCTGGCCGCGCTCGGCCAGGCGGCCGTGATCGAGCGCGAGGGCCCCGACCGCTTCGCCGAGGCGGCCCGGCGCGCGCGCGACCTGGGGCGGAGGGCCTTCGCCGACGACCCCGCGGATGACCGCTCGGCGCCGGCCGGCAGCGGGCCGGTGTTCGTGGGCGGCTTCGCGTTCGCTCCCGACGGCGGGGCCACGCCGGAGTGGTCCTCGTTCGCCCCGGCGCGGCTGGTGCTGCCGGAGGTCGCGCTGGCGCGCCACCGCGACGAGGCCAGGCTCACGGTCTGCGCGCGGGTGGAGGGGGACGAGCACCCCGACGCCGTGCTCGACCGGGTGTGCGAGCGCCTGGCCGAGCTGACACCCGCGTCGATGCCGCTGATCGACCCCGACCCCGTCGAGCGCGTGCGCGTGGCCAGCGCCGCGCCGCCGAGCCACTTCGAGGAGGCCGTCCGGCGGGCCACCGAGCGAATCGCCGGCGGCGGGCTCGAGAAGGTGGTGCTGGCCCGCGAGGTGCGGGTGCACGCGCCGGGCCCGCTCGACCCGGCGCCGGTGTTCGGCGCACTCCGTGAGGTCTTTCCCGCCTGCTACTGCTATCTGGCCGGCACGCCGGAGGGCGCCTTCGTGGGAGCCAGCCCGGAGCTGCTGGTGCGCCGCGAGGGCGCCCGCGCGCAGACGGTGGCGCTGGCCGGCACCACGCGCCGCAGCGCCGATCCGGCGGTGGACGACCTGCTGGGCGAGCAGCTGCTCGGCAGCGCCAAGGACCGCGACGAGCACGCCATCGTGGCGCGGCGCATCGAGCGCACGCTCGACCCCGTGAGCCTCTGGACCGCGGTGGCCCACGACCCGGGTCTCGTGAAGGTGCACAACGTGCAGCACCTGGCCACGCCGATCCGTGCCCAGCTGCGCGAGCCGCTGGCCGCGGTCGAGCTGGCGGGCCTGCTGCACCCGACGCCCGCGGTGGGGGGCGAGCCGCGCGAGGCGGCG
>DAIMGB010000074.1:1410-5784 GCA_036724195.1 Thermoleophilaceae bacterium | reverse complement strand
CCCTGGAAGGGCTCGACCGGGGCTGGTACGCCGGCGCGGTGGGGTGGACCGACCTGTCAGAGGACGGCGAGTTCTGCGTGGCGCTGCGCTGCGCGCTGCTGCGCGAGCGGGTCGCACACCTCTACGCCGGCTGCGGAATCGTGCGCGACTCCGAGCCCTCAGCCGAGCTGGCGGAGAGCGAGGTCAAGCTGCAGGCGCTGCTGCCCCTGCTTGTCTAACAGCGAAGCGCGCGCACTCGGCCGAGCCGAGTGCTTGCGCAACTACGCACCGAGGCCGACGCGGTCCACCTTGCGGTGGAAGATCTCGCCGGCCTTGCCGCCCGCCATCGCCGCCAGCAGCGACCCGACGAGGATGGCCACCAGCGCGATCACGCCGCCCGTGGTCAGGCTGCCCTCGTCGACCGGGATGCGTGGCGCGTTCAGGCGCGACAGCACGTTGTACTGCGAGCCGGCGATCGCGCCGAGCACGGCCAGCAAGATCTCGATCAGCAGGCCGACCGCCCACACGCCGATGCCCTGGCGGCCGCCGTCGAAGCGCGACATGCGCCCGGCCACGTAGCCGCCGCAGTAGTAGGCGATCAGCAGCACGACCAGCAGCAGGATGCCGCCGACCAGGCTGATCGTCTTGGCGTTGCCCGCCGCGTCGGAGGTGCTCACGCCCTTCGTCAGCCCGATTGCCGCGCCGGCTGCGGCGAGGATGCCGGCCAGGATGGCCACCATGCCCACCGCCACGAGCCAGCCGAAGAAGGCAGAGCCCCAGTTGATGCCCCCGAACTCGTCGCGCTGGCGGCTGCGCATCTCGTGCGCGGCAACCCTGCCGCCCACGGGGCCGCCGGCGGCCACGGCCGCCGCAGTGCGCCCGCGGTGGCTGTCGTGCCCGTCGTCCTCGCGGTCGCGGTCGCGCGTCGCCACCCCGCCGCGCTCGTCCGCGGAGCCGTCGTCGTCCCTGTGCCTGTTCCTGAAGCGCTCGAACATGAAGTCTCTCCCCTAGCTGGTCAGCCCACGGGTGCCCGGCTTGCGGGACAGCGAAACGCTGACACGCTCGCTCAGCTCGCGGTGCAGCGCCACGTTTCGCTCCCTGCCACTGCGGAGCTCGAGTAGGCCGGGCTGAGCCAGTCCCCGCTCGGCGTCATCCAGGGTGTACGGGATCCCGGCCAGCGCGGCCAGGCGCTCCAGGTCCAGGCCGGCGGGCGTGGCGATGTGGCGCTCGTAGGCCTCGCGCTCGGCGTGCTCGGCCACCGGCAGAAAGTCGAAGATGCCGCCGCCGCCGTTGTTGATGCACACGATCGTGAGCTTCGCGCCGGCGCGCACGGCCGCGAGCAGGCCGCCCACGTCGTGGAGCAGCGCCAGCTCACCGGTGAAGAGGAAGGTGGGCCGCCCGCTCGCCAGCGCGGCGCCGGCGGCGGCGGACACCACGCCGTCGATGCCATTCGCGCCGCGGTTCGAGAGGAAGCGCAGCGGTTTCGCGGATTGGGGGAAGCAGGCCTCCACGTCGCGCACGGGCATCGACGACGACAGCCACACGAGCGCGTCCGGCGGGAGCAGCGGCTCGAGCGCGGCCAGCAGCTTCGGCTCGAACGGGTCCTCGCTGCGGGCCAGCTCCTCGGGCACCACGGCGTCCGCAGCCAGCCAGCTCGCCAGCCAGGCAGGGTCGGGCTCGAAGCTGCGCATCTCGAGCGCGGCGGCCAGCGCGTCGCAGGCGGGCCCGGGGGCGGCGGCGAGGGTCAGCTCGGCATTGCGCGTGGGCTCGTGCCAGGCGGCGTGGGGGTCGATCACCACCTGCGGCGCCCCGGCGAGCCAGGCGCGCAGCGGCTTCGAGGTGGGCGCGTCGCCCGTGCGCAGCACGAGCTGCGGCGCGTTGGCGGCGGCGAAGTGCTCCGAGCGCAGAAGCAGGTCGTAGTGGGCCACCAGGTGCGAACGGTCGTGCTCGCCGCAGCGCAGGCCGGAGGTGGGCTCGGCCAAGACCGGCCAGCCCAGCTGGGCGGCCAGGCGCGGGACGGGGGCAGCCAGCTCGCCGCCTTCGGGGCCGCAGACGATCGCGCCCCGCGGGGCGGCGGCCGCGCGCTCGGCGAGCAGCTGGACGTCGCTCGAGCCGGGCGCGCTCGAGTGCTCGCGCAGCTCGACCCAGGGCCGGCCGTCCGGGCGCCCCTGCCAGTCCTCGGCGTCGAGGTCCTCCGCCACCGGGGCGAGCGGCTCGCGCAGGGGAAAGTTCAGGTGCACGGGGCCGGGGCGGCCGCCCGCGGCGGTCCAGTAGGCGCGGCAGCCGAGCGAGCGGTGGTGCACCGCGGTGTCGCGGCCGGGCTCGTGACTGCCCACCTCTACGAACCACTTTGCGGCGCCGCCGTAGAGCTTGATCTGGTCGATCGCCTGGCCGGCGCCCACCTCGCGCAGCTCGGGCGGGCGGTCGGCGGTGAGCACCAACAGCGGAACGCGCGCCTCCCACGCCTCGCACACGGCGGGGTGGAGGTTCGCCGCGGCCGTGCCGGAGGTGCAGGTCACGGCCACCGGCCGGCCGCTGGCCTTGGCCATCCCAAGCGCCATGAAGCCGGCCGAGCGCTCGTCCAGCACCGACACGCACTCGATCCCCTCCTGCGCCGCCAGCGTCAGCGCGACGGGGGCGTTGCGCGAGCCCGGGGAGGTCACCGCGTGGGTCATGCCGCAGCGGCGCAGCTCGTCCACGAGCGCCTGGAGCGGCGCGTAGGTGCGGTTGATCGGGATCATTACGGCGGCATGCCCACGCGACTCCTCTTCGTGCCCGGCTTCATGCAGCGCGGCAGCGCCTGGGCGCCCGTCGCTGAGCTCCTGCCCGAACGCTACTCCAGCGTGCTCCTCGATCACGAGCACCACACGCTGGACGGGCGCCTCGAGGAGATCGCCGCGGCGGCGGGGGAGGGGCCCACCGCGCTCGTCGGCTACTCGCTCGGCGGCCGCGTGGCGCTGCGGGCCGTCCTGCAGCACCCCGAGCGCTACGCCGCGCTGGTGACCGTGGGCGCCGGCGGCGGCATCGACAAGCCGGGCGCCCGCACCGCGCGCGCCGAGGCCGACGAACGCATGGCGGCTTGGATGGAGGCCATGCCGATCGAGGACGTGGTGTCGGTCTGGGAGCGCCAACCGCTCTTCGCCGACCAGTCAGATGCGCTGGTCGACCAGCAGCGCGAGGGTCGCCTGAGCCAGGACCCGCGCGACCTCGCGCTGCTGATGCGAACCGCGGGGCAGGGGGCGATGGACCCGTTCTGGTTCGACCTTGGGCGGCTGGAGCTGCCGTTGCTGGCGCTGTCCGGCTCGCGCGACGAGCGCTACACCGCGGCCGCGCGGCGCATCGCCCGCGAGGCGCCGAACGCGACGGCGCGTGTGGTGGAGGAGGCCGGCCACGCCGCCCAACTGCAGCGGCCGGCGGAGGTCGCGCGCCTGATCGTGGACTTCCTGGACGCCGCGCTCTAGTTGAACAGCGAGACCAGGCCCACCAGCAGCGGGGCAATGGCCAGTGCCGGCAGGAAGTTGCCCACCTTCACGTCGGTGAGGCCCAGCAGCTTCAGGCTGATGCCCACGATCAGCACGCCGCCCGCGCTGGTGAGAGCAGCCAGCGCCTCGCTGCCCTCGGCCAGCGCGTGCTCGAACAGGCCGGCGCCCAGCGACAGGCCGCCCTGCACCACCAGCACCGTCACAGCGGCGAACGCCACTCCCGGGCCGAGCGACGCCGCCAGGGCGATCGAGGCGAAGCCGTCGAGCAGCGACTTGGTGGCGAGCGCGTCGTAGTTGCCGGTCAGGCCGTCCTGGATAGCGCCCACCACGGTGAGCGGCCCGACGCAGAACAGCAGGCTGGCGGTGAAGAAGGCCTCGCTCACGGTGGAGTGCGAGCCGCCGCGCGAGCTCCAGCGCTGGAGCCGGTCGCCCAGCGCGGCGATGCGGTCCTCGATGCCCAGCGCCTCGCCCACGATCCCGCCCAGCAGCACGCCGCCGAGCACGTAGAGCGGGCTCGTGTCCCGCCAGGCGAGGCCCAGGTCCACGCCGAGCACCAGCACCACCAGCCCGAGGCCGGCCATCACGCGGTCCTGCAGCGACTGCGGCAGGCGACCGCCCACCAGCACGCCGAGCAGCGTGCCGGCCAGGATCGCGCCGACGTTGATGAAGGTGCCCGTCACGCGTCGGCCGGGTGGAGCTCCTCGACGAGCACCTCGGACAGCGCCTCCTCGCTCACCTCGATGCCCAGCCCCGGGCCCTCCGGCACCGGCAGCAGGCCGGCGCTCGGCCCTGGCAGCACGCGCGCCAGTCGCGCGTCGAACAGCTCCAGGGTGGCCAGGCCGCAGGCCAGCGCGACGCCCTCGGAGGCGGCCAGCTGCAGCGCCGCGGCGATGCCCCAGGGGCCGTCGAGCGT
>DAIMGB010000074.1:0-1400 GCA_036724195.1 Thermoleophilaceae bacterium | reverse complement strand
GGAGAGGAAGGCGCGGAGCCCCGCCGCCTCGGCCTCGCGCAGCGCCTCGCGCGCCGCGCTGTAGCCGCCGCTTCCGGCCAGCTTCACATTCACCACGTGGCAGGCGCGCGTCTCGGCGGCCCTGCGGACGTCCTCCGCCGTGCGCACCGACTCGTCGGCGGCGATCGGGGCGCGCACCTGCGGGCGCAGCACGGCCAGCTCCTCGAGCGTGGCGCAGGGCTGCTCGACCAGCTGGAGGTCGTAGGGCTCGAGCGCCTCGATGCGCTTGGCCGCCTCGGGCGGGCTCCAGGCGCCGTTGGCGTCCAGCCGCAGCGCCGGCCAGGGGCCGATCGCCTCGCGCACCGCTGCCACGCGCTCGGTGTCGTCGGGCAGGCCGACCTTCAGCTTGAAGCAGGCGAAGCCCTCGCGCAGTGCCTCACGGGCGCTTTGCGCCACCTCCTCCGGCGGACCGGCGGCCAGCGTGCGGTTCACGGGGATCGCGTCGGCGCCCGGCTCGCCCAGGCCGTGCCCCTCGCGGCGGCCCTCGAGGTCGAGGCGCGCCATCTCCTCGGCCGCGCGGGCGTGCGGCTGCGAGCTGTCGCCGGCGCGCAGGGCGGCGGCCACCTCGTCGATGGTCACGCCGTCGTAGGGCTCCAGCGGCGACCCCTCGCCGTAGCCCACGGCGCCGTCGTCGTCCTCCAGCCGCAGCAGCAGCAGCTCGCGCGCCACCACCACGCCGCCGGAGGTCACGAACGGCGTCTTGAGCGGCACCGACAGGCGCGCGAGGGAGCGCTTCACGACAGCAGCACTCCCGCGGAGAGCAGCAGCGAGAACACGGCCAGCAGCCCGCCGCTGGCCGCCAGCGCGCCGTTCAGCGCGCCGCCGTCGGTGCGCGTGAACACGGTGCGCACGAGCGGCACCGCCAGCGGCCAGGCCAGCGCGGTGAAGGCCAGGCACCAGGACAGGCCGCCGGCCGCCGCCACCGCGAGCGGCACCGCGAAGGCCAGCACCAGCATCGCGGCGAACAGCCGCCGCGCCCCGCCCCGGCCGAGCTTCACCGCCAGCGTGCGCTTGCCGGCGCGGCGGTCGGTGTCCACGTCGCGCACGTTGTTCACCACGAGGATCGCCGCCGCCAGGAGGCCCACGGGCACCGACAGCGCGAAGGCCTCCCAGGGCAGCTCCTCGGTCTGCACGTAGTAGGAGCCCACCACGGCGACCACGCCGAAGAACAGGAACACGAACAGCTCGCCCAGTCCGGCGTAGCCGTAGGGGCGCGGGCCGCCGGTGTAGAGCACGCCCGCCGCGATCGACAGCGCGCCCACCACCAGCAGCTGCCAACCGGCCACGGCCGCGAGGTAGATGCCGGCCGCCACCGCCACGCCGAAGGCCACGTAGGTGCCCACCAGCACGCGCTTTGGCGG
>DAIMGB010000073.1:0-7755 GCA_036724195.1 Thermoleophilaceae bacterium | reverse complement strand
CCTCACCCGCGAGCGCACCCGCCAGATCGAGGAAGCCGCGCTGCGCAAGCTCGGCTCCCTGGCCGAAGCACAAGGCCTGCGCGACGCTGCTTAGACTGCCGCGCGTGGCAGTCGACGACAGCGCCAAGGGCAAGACCTACGAGCCGCACCTCTACGAGGTCGGCAAGGAGAAGATCAAGGAGTTCGCCTGGGCCGTGGGCGAGGACAACCCCGTCTACTTCGACCGCGAGGCCGCCAAGGCCGAGGGCTTTCGCGACGTGCCGGCGCCGCCGATGTTCGCGGTCGTCTACTCGGCGGGCTCGGTCGGGCCTGCGGTACTGGACCCGGAGGTGGGCATCAACTTCGCGATGATGGTCCACGGCGGCCAGGAGTTCGCCTGGGGCGAGCCGGTCTGCGCCGGCGACACGATCACCACCCAGACCGAGGTCACGGAGATCTACGAGGACGGCGGCAAGGGCTTCTACGTGTTCGAGTCCGTGTCGACGAATCAGGACGGCGCCGAGGTCGTGCGTGGCACCTGGACCAACATCGTGAGGGGGGTCTCGGAGTGAAGGTGGACCTGAAGGTCACCCCCGACAAGTACCTGCCGCACCGCTACGCGGGCGCCTCGGGCGACTTCAACCCGATCCACATCGACCCGGAGTTCGCGAAGCAGATGGGCCTGCCGGGCAACATCCTGCACGGCCTCTACACGATGTCGCAGGTGGCGCGCGCGAACGTGCAGGCCGCCGGCGGCGACCCGCGCAAGCTCAAGCGGCTGTCGGTGCAGTTCCGCGGCATGGGCTTCCCCGAGCAGGAGATCAGCGTGACCGGGGAGGTCAAGGAGGAGCGCGACGGCACGGTCGTAATCGACACCGTGGCCGAGCAGGGCGGCAACCAGATCATCCGCAACGCCGAAGCCGAGGTCGAAGCCCCCGTTTAACCTCGGTGGCGTGCAGATAAGCACGCGACAGAGCATCATCCTCAGGAAGGTGGTCGAGGGGCACGTGGAGCTCGACCAGCCGGTCGGCTCGCGCTGGATCGCCGACCAGTCCGACGTGCCGTGGGGACCGTCGACCGTCCGCTCCGAGCTGGCCCGGCTCGAGGACGCCGGCCTGCTCCAGCACCCGCACACCTCCGCGGGCCGGGTGCCTACCGACACGGGCTATCGCCACTACGTGGACGAGCTGCTCAGCGAGGGCAAGCTGCCGGTGCCGCGCAAGGGGATCGAGCTGCCGGCCGTGCGCCGCGAGGTGGATGACGCCATGCAGGCCGCCACCGAGCAGCTCTCGCAGGTCACGAACCTGCTGGCGCTCGTGACCGCGCCCCCGATCGAGACCGCGACCATCCACCGCATCGAGGTGCTGCTGCTCCAGCCGCAGGTGGCGATGGTGGTGGTGATCACCTCCACGGGCGGGGTCACCAAGCGCGTCGTTTCCTACGACAGGCCGCTCGACCCCGGGCTCCTGGACTGGGCGGCGATCTACCTGAACGAGGCGCTCGGCGGCATGGGCGTGGGGTCCCGGCTGCTTCACAGCCGGCTCACCGACGCGTCGCTGTCGGTCATGGAGCGCGACTTCCTCGGCACGCTGGGCCCGGCCTTCACAGAGCTCGAGGGCACGGCCGAGAGCACCCTCTTCATGGATGGCGCCGCGCGGCTGATGGCCGAGAACCGCTTCCAGGAGCTGTCGCAGCTCGCCGGGCTGATGGACGCGCTGGAGCGACGGGTCTCGCTGCTCTCGGTGCTGCGCGAGTCGCTCGAGCGGCCCAGCCTCTACCTGCGCATCGGCGGGGAGATCGCGGTGCCGGAGCTGCGCTCGCTCAGCTTCGTGGCCGCCGGCTACGGCCTGGCGCGCCGCAACCTGGGCGCGGTCAGCGTGGTGGGTCCGGTGCGGATGGACTACCCGCTGGCGATCGCCGCCGTGCGGCAGGCCGCGGGCGAGCTCTCGCGCTACGTGGCAGAGGTCTACGACGAGTAGCCGATGCGGCGCGATCCCTACGAGATCCTGGGCGTCGCCCGCGACGCCGACGAGCAGCAGGTCAAGAAGGCCTTCCGCGCGCTGGCGCGCGAGCTGCACCCGGACGTGAACAAGCACGATCCCGAGGCGGAGGAGAAGTTCAAGGAGGCGGCGGAGGCCTACGAGATCCTCTCCGACGCCGACCGCCGCGCCGTCTTCGACCGCTACGGCTTCGAGGGCCTCGACTCGCGCGGCTACCAGCCGGACGGCCACGGCTTCGGCTCTTTCGGCGACATCTTCGACGCGTTCTTCGGCGGCGACCCGTTTGGCTTCGGCGGAACTGGGGGTGGTCCTGGGCGGGTGCAGGGCGGTGACGTGGCGGTACAGGTCGAGATCGCGCTGGCGCAGGCGGCCACCGGGGCCGAGGTGGAGATCGCCTATGAGCTGGTCGGCACCTGCGAGCGCTGTCACGGCAACGGGGCCGAGCCCGGCACGCCGATCGAGACCTGCCCTCGCTGCGAGGGCGCCGGCCAGCTTCGAAGCGTCACGCGCACGGCCTTCGGCCAGCTGGTGCGCACGCATCCCTGCGACAACTGCGGCGGCGAGGGCAAGGTGCCGAAGGTGCCGTGCGAGGAGTGCGGCGGGCGTGGCCGGCGCGCGGTTCGCAAGACCTTGAAGGTGGACGTGCCCGCGGGAATTTCCGACGAGCAGCGCATCCGCATCGGGGGCCGCGGCCACGCGGGCGAGCGGGGCGGCCCGGCCGGCGACCTCTACGTGCTGGTGCGCGTGACCGAGGACGAGCGCTTCCTGCGCGACGGCAGCGACCTGGTTACGGCGGTGGACGTGCCGGCGCCCGCGGCGGCGCTCGGCACCAGCGTCAGCGTGCCCACGCTGGACGGCGACGAGCAGGTGGACGTGCCGGCCGGCACGCAGCCCGGCACCGTGGTCACGCTGAAGGGCCGCGGCATGCCCTCGATCGGGCACGGCCGCCGGGGCGACCAGCGCATCGTGCTGAACGTGGTCGTGCCGCGCAACCTCTCCGAGCGCCAGCGCGAGCTGCTCGAGGAGCTCGGCTCCTCGCTCACCCAGGACAACCTGGCCCCGCCCCACGACGAGTCGATCTTCTCCCGCGTGCGCCGGGCATTCCGCTGATCCGGCTGGCGGTCCGCGCGCCGGCCGAGGCGGCGGAGGTGGTTCTGGGCGCGCTGCTGGAGCTGGCGCCGAGCGGCGTCGAGCAGGTAGACGGAGATGGCTGGGTGGAGTACGCGGTCTACGGCGCGCCCGGGGAGCTGCCCGCGCTGGAGGAGGGCGAGGCGGAGGTTGCGGGCGTGCTCGTGCGGGTCAGCGGGCGGGAGGTGCCGGGCGACTGGGAGGAGCGCTGGAAGCGCTTCCACGCCCCGGTTCTCGTGGGCGGCCGGGTCTGGGTCCGCCCTCCCTGGGACGAGCCCGCAGCGCGCCCAGGCACGATCGATCTGATCATCGACCCAGGCCAGGCGTTCGGCACAGGCGCGCACCCCACCACACGCCTCTGCCTGGAGCTGCTGCTCGATCTGGCGCCGCGCGGCGCGCTGGCCGACCTGGGCTGCGGCTCGGGCGTGCTGGCGATCGCGGCGGCGAAGCTCGGCTTCGGCCCCGTTACGGCGCTCGACTCCGACCGCGGTGCCGTGGAGGCCACGCGCCAGAACGCGGCGGCCAACGAGGTCGAGCTCGACCGCGTGGAGCGCTTCGACCTGCGCGCCCAGGCGCCTCCGCCAGCCGGCGTGATCACCGCCAACCTGATGCGCCCGCTGCTGCTGCGCGTCGCGGAGCTGATGGCCGACCCGCCCGGCGCCCTGGTGGCCTCGGGCCTGCTGGATCACGAGGCCGACGAGGTGGCGGCCGCGTTCGGGGGACTATCCGAAACGCGCCGGTCAAGTGACAAAGGCTGGACCGCCCTGCTGCTCGAAAAAGCGGCTGGGTAGGGGGGTGCTCGACGAGTTTCCACACCTATGGAGGGGAAACTCGTCACGCACGCTCTCCCTAGCTCACCACCCGCTGCGACAGCACGCCCGCCACCTCCTGCCACCAGGCCACCGCGGCGGGGTCCTCGGCTCGCTGGATTCGCTCGCGGCAGTAGCGGAAGACGTTTCGGGGGCCGCCCGCGGCCACGATTCCTTCGCCCGAGACCGCGTAGCGGCCGTCCTCGAGCTGGACCAGGGCGCCGGCCTCTCCGCGGCGCAGCCGCAGCGTGCGGGCCACGGCCACGCCGTCAATCGACTCGGGCCGGCCTGGGTCGCCCAGGTCGTCGGTCCAGGGGCGCACGCTGAAGATCGTCGAGCGGCCCAGCACCGGTACGACCAGCGGCTCGGGCTCGCCGATCGGGCCGTCGCGCCAGCGTTCGAACAGGCCCTCGACCTCCTGGCGAACCGCCTGGCGCACCAGGATGTGCAGGCGGTCGCCGGCCTCGATCGTGGTCGAGCCGCGCGGCAGGAGGGCCTGGTCCTCGCGCACGATCACGTTCACCAGAGCCTCGCGCGGCAGGCCCAGCTCGTTCACGAGGCGCCCGGCGATGCAGTCGCTCTCGTTGACCGGGTACTCCACGACCTCGGCGCCGAGGCGGCGGATCGTGCCCACCTCCAGCAGCGGCCGCGGCAGCGCCGGCTCGTCGGTGGTCAGGTCCAGGAAGCGGGCCAGTGGGTCGAAGGTCACGCCCTGGATCAGCGTGGAGGCCAGCACCACGAAGAAGACGATGTTGAAGAACGAGCGGGCGTGGGGCACGCCGTCGATCACTGGAAAGGTGGCGAGCACGATCGGCACGGCGCCGCGCAGGCCCGCCCAGCCGAGCAGCACGCGCTCGCCCGCGCGGAAGCGGGCGCCGATCGTGGACAGGAAGGTCGCGAGCGGGCGGGCCACGAACATGAGCACGCCGGCGATCAGCAGCGCCTCGCCGACGACGTCGCCCAGGTCGCTCGGGAACACCAGCAGGCCGAGCGTGAAGAAGACCGCGATCTGGCTGACCCAGGCGAGGCCGTCGTGGAAGTCCGCCACCGTGCGGCGCGCGGGGATCTGCCCGCTGCCGAGTGCCAGGCCCGTCAGGTAGACCGCGAGGAAGCCCGAGCCGTGGAGGGCGTCGGCGACGCCGAACGAGAGCGCCGCCGCGGCTATCGACGCGACCGGGTAGAGCCCGCTGCTGCCGAGCTGCACGCGCTTGAAGCCCTCGACGGCCAGCCGTCCAGCCGCCAGGCCAACCAGGGCGCCCACGCCCAGCTCCGACACCGCCAGCCCGAGCATGTCGAGCGCCCCGTAGCCCGGCTCCTGGATCGCCTTGATCAGTCCGAGCACGAGCACGATGGCCACCGGGTCGTTGAAGCCCGACTCGCCCTCGAGCAGCCGCGCGAGCCTGCGGTCGATGCTCGATCCCCGCAGCACCGAGAACACGGCTGCGCCGTCGGTGGCGGCCACGATCGAGCCCAGCAGCAGCCCTTCCTTGGTGTCGAGGTTGAGCAGCCACGAGGCCGCCAGGCCCACGATCGCGGCCGTGGCCGCGGTGCCCACGATGGCGAGCGCGGCGCTCGGCCTGAGCACCGGCCTGATTTCGCTCCAACCGGCGGCCAGGCCGCCCTCGAACAGGATCAGCGCCAGGGCCACGACCCCGATCGTGCGCGCCAGCTCCACGTCCGACGCGCTGTGGCCAAAGTCGATCAATCCGAGCACGTCGGAGCCGATCAGCATGCCGAGCAGGAGGAACAGCACCAGGCCAGGCACCCGCAGGCGGCCCGCGACGAGCGAGGCAGCGATGCCGAGCGCGAGCAGCGCGCCGGCCACCAGGATGAGTGTGCCTACGCTCATTGGGTGGGCGAGTCTAGGATCGCACGGTGCCGCTGATCGATCTCTCCGCCCCGGTGGAAGCGAGCCCGGCCGAGCTGCCCGAGGTGCTGCGCACCGAGATCGAGTTCGACGACCACGCCGCGGGCGCGGCCGCGATCGAGGGCCTGCTGGGCGTCCCGCCCGAGCTGCTGCGCGACGGCGAGGGCTGGGCCACGGAGACCTTCACCCGCTTCGGCACCCACAACTCCACGCACGTGGACGCGCCCTGGCACTACAACTCGAAGATCGGCGGCGAGCGCGCCGAGACGATCGACGAGCTGCCGCTCGAGTGGTTCTTCTCGGACGGCGTCGTGCTCGACATGACCGCCAAGGAGGACGGCCAGGCCGTGGACGTGGCGGACGTGGAGGCCGAGCTCGAACGCGTCGGCCACGGGCTGAAGGAGCTCGACATCGTGCTCGTGCGCACCGGCCGCGACGAGTTCTACGCGCAGCCGGACTACATCGCGCGCGGCCCCGGCGTCACGGGCGCCGCCACGCGCTGGCTCCACCAGCGCGGCGTGCGCGTGATGGGCATCGACGCCTGGGGCTGGGACGCACCCTTGCACCTCCAGGCCGAGGAAGCCAAGGCGCGCGGCGAGCGGGGCATCTTTTGGGCGGCCCACCAGGCGGACCTGCGCTACTCGCAGATCGAGCGGCTCGTGAACCTGGACCAGCTGCCCCCGACCGGCTTCAAGGTGGCCTGCTTCCCACTCAAGATCGTGGGTGGCAGCGCAGCGCCCGCGCGTGTGGTGGCCATCACCTGAAGTAGCCCGCATACACTTGAGACATGGCCCTGCTCGAGCAGATCCAGGACGACGTGAAGACCGCCATGAAGGCTGGCGAGAAGGGTCGCGTGCGCGCGCTCAGGCTCGTGGCCTCGGAGCTGCAGAAGGCGGCGAAGGACGGCCAGTCGGACGAGGTCGAGGTGCTCCAGCGCGAGCGCAAGCGCCGCCTGGAGGCCGCCGAGGCCTACCGCGACGGCGGCCGCGACGAGATGGCCGCCGACGAGGAGCAGGAGGCCGAGATCATCTCCGGCTACCTGCCGGAGCCGCTCTCCGACGACGAGCTGGGCGCGATCGTGGGCGACGCGGTGGCCGAAAGCGGCGCCTCCTCGCCGCAGGAGATGGGCAAGGTCATGTCGCTCGTGATGCCGCAGGTCAAGGGGCGCGCCGACGGCAAGCGCGTGAGCGCGGCGGTCAAGGAGAAGTTGACCGCTTGAGCCGGATCCAGATCGAGCTCTCGAACGAGGTGGCCGCCGAGCTGGCGGGGCCGGGCGATCTGATCATGCGAACGCTGGAGGAGCACCTCGACTGCGACGTGTTCCTGCGTGGCAACGTGCTCACGCTGGACGGCGCGGACAGCGATGTGGCCATGGGGGAGACCGTGGTGCGCGAGCTCACCGACCTGGTGCGCCAGGGCCACGACATCGCGCCCGGAACGATCGAGGCGATCGCGAGCGCGCTCGACCGCCACGAGAGCCCGAGCCGCATCCTCGAGGACGTGGTCTGGCGCCACGGCAACTCGAAGGTCGCGCCCAAGACGGTCAACCAGAAGCGCTACGTGGACGCGATCCGCGACAACACGGTCACGGTGGGCATCGGCCCGGCGGGCACCGGCAAGTCCTTCCTGGCCGTGGCGATGGCCGTGGCGGCCCTGTCGCGTCGCGAGGTCAACCGCATCGTGCTCACACGCCCCGCGGTCGAGGCCGGCGAGCGGCTGGGCTTCCTGCCGGGTGACGTGATGGCCAAGGTCGACCCCTACCTGCGACCGCTCTTCGACGCCCTCTACGACATGCTCGAGCCCGAGCGCGTAAACCAGCACCTGGAGCGCGGCGTGATCGAGGTGGCGCCCCTCGCGTTCATGCGCGGCCGCACGCTGAACGACTCGTTCATCATCCTCGACGAGGCCCAGAACACGAGCCCCGAGCAGATGAAGATGTTCATGACCCGGCTGGGGTTCAACTCGAAGATGG
>DAIMGB010000072.1:5281-7775 GCA_036724195.1 Thermoleophilaceae bacterium | reverse complement strand
CTTCAGGCCCAGGCTCAGCCGCAGAAGCATTGCCAGGGACAGCAGCTGGCCCGCCGGGTTGGCGCGACCGCTGCCGGCCAGGTCGTAGGCCGCGCCGTGGTTGGTCTGGTACACGGCGTCGCCGCGCGGCGTGAAGTTGCCGGAGAACGACAGCGCCCGCGAGCCCAGCAGCACCGCGGCCAGGTCGCTCAGCACGTCTCCGCAGAGGTTGGGCGCCGCCACGACGTCGAACTCGCGGGGCGAGGCCACGAGGCGGTAGGCCATCAGGTCGACGTCGATCATCGAGCAGTCCACGCCGTGCGCATCCGCGGCTCCCATTGCGCACTCGCGCCAGAGGGCGCTGGTGCCGGGCACCCCGGCCTCCTTCGCCACCACGGTGAGCCGCCCGTCGCGGTTCCCGGCCAGCCGCGCGGCGGCATCGAGGAAGGCACGCACGTCGTCCTCGGCATCCGAGAACTCGTGGCGCACCCGGCGCCGGCCGTCCTCGCCGGCGTACTCGCTCGAGCGTCCCTGATACACCCCGCCGAGGTTCTCCCGCACGATCAGCAGGTCCAGGTCCTCGAGCCCCTCGGGCTTGAGCGGCGAGGCGTCCGGGAGCGAGGTGCGGGCCTGGACCGGTGTGATCTTGAAGAACAGCTCAAGGCGCTTTCGCAGGTCGTAGACGTAGCGGCCGCCCCCGGGGCCGTTCAGGATCGCCCCGCCGCGCTCGAAGACGCTCTCGCAGAAGCGCACGACGTCCTCGGGCAGGGGCGAGCCCGTCTCGCGCTCGGCCTCGCGGCCGATCGCGCCGCCCACCTCGACGTCCACTGCCTGGCCACCCTCCTCCTCCAGGCGTCGCAGCACGTCCAGCGACGCGGCCACCACATCGGGGCCGACGCCCTCTCCCGGCAGCGCTCCGATTAGCGGAGCGCTCGCACGGGGAGCCTTGCCGGGCGAGACCACGCACTCGAGCCAGTCGCCATGCACGCGGCTAGCGTAGAGCCGTATGCCAATCTAAGCCACACGAATGTGCGGCATTGCGGGAGAGCACGGCCTGACTCGTTCTGACGAGGGACGGCGCATGCTCGCCCGCCTCGCGCACCGCGGCCCCGACGACCAGGGCGAGGTGCAGGTGAACGGCAGCTGGCTGGGCCACCGCCGCCTCTCCATCGTGGACGTGGCGACCGGTCACCAGCCCCTCGTCACCAGCGACAAGGGGCTGTACCTCGTCGGCAACGGGGAGGTCTACAACCACGAGCAGGTGCGCGAGTGGCTGACCGACGGGGACTACGCCACGCGCTCCGACAACGAGGTCGCGCTGCACCTGATCCGCGAGCGCGGCCCGGAGGCGCTGGGCGAGCTCGAGGGCATGTTCGCGTTCCTCGCCGCCGGCGACGACGGCACCTTCGTGGCCGCTCGCGACGCGGTGGGGATCAAGCCGCTCTACTGGGCACAGCGCGACGGCGCCGTGCGCTTCGCGTCCGAGATGGCCGCCTTCGACCCCGACTGGCTGCCCTACGTCGAGGTCTTCCCGCCCGGCCACGCCTGGACGCCGGCGCGCGGCCTCGCGCGCTTTGCCCGCGCGGTGCCCGTCGAGTCGACCGGCGGCGTGCCCTCGCGCGACGAGCTGCGCGAGGCTCTGGTCAGGTCTGTGAAGCGCCAGCTGATGGGCGACGTGCCGGTGGGGGTGTTCCTCTCCGGCGGCCTCGACTCCACGCTCGTCGCGGCCATCGCCGCACGCGAGATGCCTGAGGGCGAGCGCCTGCAGACCTTCGCCGTCGGCGCCGAGGGCAGCTCGGACCTCGAGGCCGCGCGCTCGGCCGCCGAGTTCCTCGGCAGCGAGCACCGCGAGCGCATATACACACAGGAGGAGGCGCTGGCCGTCGTGCCCGAGGTGGTGCGCGCGATCGAGCACTTCGACCCCTCGCTGGTGCGCAGCGCCGTGCCCAACTTCCTACTCGCGGAGATGACCGCGAAGCACGTGAAGGTGGTGCTGACCGGCGAGGGCGCGGACGAGCTGTTCGCCGGCTACGAGTACCTGCGCGAGCTGACCGGCGACGGCGAGCTGCACGAGGAGATCGTGCGCACCGTGGAGGGCCTGCACAACCTGAACCTCCAGCGCGCCGACCGCGTGACGATGGCCCACGGCCTCGAGGCGCGTGTGCCCTTCCTCGACCGCAACGTGATCGCGCTGGCCATGCGCCTGCCCGCCGAGGCCAAGCTGCCCGAGTCCCACGAGCCGGAGAAGCAGCTGCTTCGCGAGGCATTCGAGGGCTGGCTGCCGCACGAGCTGCTCTGGCGCGAGAAGGAGCAGTTCGGCGACGGCAGCGGCGCGGCCGACGTGCTCACCGACGAGATCGAGGGCAGCCTCAGCGAGGAGGAGCTCGAGCGCGACCGCGGCGAGCTGGACCCGCCCATTCGCACGCGCGAGGAGCTCCACTACTACCGGATCTGGAAGCAGCACCTCGAGGGCGTTCGCCCCGAGCGCACCGTCGCGCGCTTCGCCACCGCCTGA
>DAIMGB010000072.1:0-5181 GCA_036724195.1 Thermoleophilaceae bacterium | reverse complement strand
CAGACCACGGCCACCTCCTTGGTGGCCAGCGGCGTCCCGGCCCAGCTCAGCACCTCCTCCACGGACTCCGCCGGCTCGCGGCGGTCGAGCCCCGGCACGAGGTTGGCGGTGATCACGTCGTAGACGCCGAACGGCTGGAAGCCGGGCACGGCGATCCGCACGCCGTCGGCGAGCCTCGTGATCTCGTACGACGGGCAGGTGTAGCGCTGGCCGCCCGACCAGTTGGCGAGCTTGTGGTCGAGCACCCGCGCGGCCGGCATCGGCTGGCGCGCCTCCTCCATGTCCGCCCGCAGCTCCGACTCGGTCTCCGGCTCCTGCGCCCACCGCTCGAGCTCGGCCGGGTCGAGGCCGGCGTCGGCGGCAGCGCCCGTCAGCGTCTCGGGCTCGTCGAGCAGCTGGCCCGAGAAGTTGCGCACCCGCAGGCAGCGCAGCAGTTGCCTGGCCCGCTCCGGGGCGTGCCGGCGGGAGGCCACCACGGCGCGGCACGCGGGCAGCGTGGCGGCCATGCGCGGGCGCTCGCGCGTGTCGATCGGCATGCCGTGCTCGTGCGCGATCGTGCGGAAGGCGCTGGCCTGCTTGCCCGGCGTGAAGCCTCGCTCGACGTAGTCGTCGGGCGAGGACGACAGGCCGACCATTCGCACGTTCCACTCCAGCCAGTCGCCGTAGAGCCAGTCGAGCCGGCGGCGGAACGGCTCGGCGCTGTAGGCCCAGGGGCAGCCGGGGTCGGTGAACTCCGTGATGCGGACGTCGGCCACGGCTAGGCGGGCACGGCCACGGGGGCGCGGCGGCGGCCGGGGATCGCAAGCGCGAACAGGAAGGCGCCGCCCACTCCGGCGGCCGAAAGCAGGAAGGCCGCCGTGAAGCCGGATTCGGTGGGCAGGCCGGTGCGGGCGGAGATGTGGCCGGCCACGATGCTCGCCGCGATCTGGCCGCCCAGCGAGCCGCCGATCGTGCGCATGATCGTGTTCATGCCGGTGGCCACGCCGGTCTGGCGCTGTTCCACGGCCTCCACGATCAGGTTGGCCATCGAGGCGAACGCGAAGCCGATGCCCAGGCCCAGCAGCAGGCTGGCAAAGTAGATCGTCCAGCGGGCGTCGTGGAAGGCGGCCAGGAACACGAAGCTGAAGCTGGCGACGCCGGTGCCGAGCAGCAGCGGGAGCTTGGACCCGAAGCGGGTGCCGAGATAGCCGGCGATCGGGCCGGCGAAGAGCATGATCGCCGCCGAGGGCGCCAGGAACAGCCCCGCCTCGGTGACCGTCGCGCCGAAGCCGTAGCCGGCCGCCGCGGGCGTCTGCACGAACTTCGGGATCAGGATGAACGAGCCGAACATCCCGAAGCCCACGAGCAGCGCGGTGAGGTTGGTGGTGAACACCGCGCGGATGCGCATCATCTCCATGTCCACGAGCGGCTGTGGGACCTTGCGCTCGTAGGCCACCCACACCACCAGCAGCACGACGGAGGCCGCGAACAGCGCGACGATGCGCGGGTCGCCCCAGCCCCAGGAGTTGCCCTCGCTGACCGCCACGAGCAGCGCCACCAGGCCGCCCGACATCAGCGCAGCCCCGCCCCAGTCGACCTTCGCCGGGCTCTTCACCGGCGACTCGGGCACGAAGAAGTGCGTGGCCACGATCGCCACGACCACGGAGATCAGGCCGAACCAGAAGATCCACTCGTAGGGGAGGTGGTCCACGATCACGCCGCTCAGCACCAGCCCGGCGCCGCCGCCGATTCCGAAGGTGGCCGAGATCAGGCCGATGGCGGTGGCCACCTTCTCCGGCGGGAACTCGTCGCGGATGATCCCGAAGGCCAGCGGGAACACGGCGCCGCCCACGCCCTGGATGACGCGCCCGACGATCAGGATCGCGATCGAGTGGGACAGCGCCGCCACGAGCGATCCGATGCCGAACACCACCAGCGTGAAGACGAGCATCCGCTCCTTGCCGAACATGTCGCCGAGCCGGCCGACGATCGGCGTGGCCACCGATGCCGACAGCAGGTAGCCGGTCAGCACGAAGGTCACGAGCGTGGTCGAGGTGTGGAGCACGCGCTGGATCTCGGGCAGCGCGGGCGCAACGAGCGTCTGCGATAGCGCATAGGCGAGCGCGGAGAGGACGAGCACCGCGAGCGTGAGGTTGTAGGACTGACGTGCGGGCGGCTCGACCACCGCTTCGAATCTAGCGAAGGATGCCCGTGTGTCCGATCGAATAGCGGCCCGGCTGGGGCCAGACGCACATGCCGTGCGGCCCGCTGCCGACCCGGATGCGGTGCAGCAGCCGCCCGGTGCGGGTGGAGATCGCGTAGATCTCGCTGTTGTAGCGGCCGCTCAGCCACAGCACGCGCCCGTTGGCGGAGAGCCCTCCCATGTCTGGCGAGCCGCCGCCGGGCAGCCGCCACTTGCGCACCGGGCGGCGAGTCTTGAACGAGATGAGGGAAATCGAGCCCTCGCCGCGGTTCGACACGTACAGCAGCTTCGAGT
The DNA here is from genome assembly GCA_036724195.1 of Thermoleophilaceae bacterium. Lineage (GTDB taxonomy): Bacteria > Actinomycetota > Thermoleophilia > Solirubrobacterales > Thermoleophilaceae > DATACN01. The sequence continues at coordinate 2,705 of DAIMGB010000072.1, read as the reverse complement.
CGCGGCTCGGGTAGAGGCCGTGGGCGCCGCTGCCCGTGTGCTCGAAGCCGAGTTCTTGCATGCGCCGGGCGTCGATCAGCCAGACGCCGTTGGTGGCCATGTCGGCCACGTAGAAGGTGCGGCCGTCGGGCGACAGCTTCACGTCCTGGGGCATCGCGCCCTGGCGAAGCGGAATCTGCTTCACGACGCGCTCGTGCACCAGGTCGACCACGATCACGCGCCCGCTGAACTCGCAGGACGCAAGCGCCGTGCGGCCGTCCGCCGTGAAGTCCATGTGGTCGACGCCCGGGCAGCCCGGCACGGGCAGCGCCTTGCGCAGGCGCATCGTGTGGGGGTCGCGGAAGTCGAGCTCGCGGTGGGCCTCGGCCACCACGATCGCCCGTCGCCCGTCGGCGGTGAAGTAGAGGTTGTACGGGTCGAGCACCGGCACGGGCTGGCCGTGGTGTCCCGTGTGCGCGTCGATGGGAGTCAGGCTGTTGCCCAGATCGTTGGTCACCCACAGCGTGCGGAGGTCCCAGGAGGGCGTCACGTGCTGGGGCAGCTGGCCGACGGCGAAGTGATCCACGATCTTCGCGCTGCGCTGGTCGATCACGTCGACCGTGGCCGATTGCGAGTTGGGCACGTATATGCGCGCTGGGTCGTGCCGCACGGCGGCAGCCAGCGCGCCGGGGCGGTCGGCCGCGTATACGTCGTGGGGGTCGAGCAGGGGCGGGATGCGGCCCGCGGTGAGCTGGCCGGGCGTCCGGTCGGGGCCCTGGACGGGCTGGCTCGGAGCGGCGTTGTGCGGCGGGGGGCGCTGGGCCGTCGTGTGGGTACCACCGCCTCCCCCACAGCCGGCCAGCGCGGCGCTCAACGCCACGGCGACCACGGCCGGCCGGCGCATCAGCGTGCCCTCATCACGAGCAGCTCGTCGTGCACCGCGCCGCTCGGGTCGCGGCCGCCGGCCACGAGCGCACGGCCCCCGGAGACGGCGGCCGACAGGTCGGAGAGCCCGAAGGGCAGCTGACCTCCGGGGCTAACGCCGCCGCGGCGCGGGTCCACCGCGAGGATGGAGTCGCTCTGGCTGTTCGGGCTGTCGCCGCGGCCGCCCAGCACGAAGAAGGTTCCGCCGACCGCGACGCCGGCGGCGTGGGCGAGGCTGGTGGGCAGGCGCCCGATCACGCGCACCCGACCGCCGCTGGGGTCGACCTCGACCACCTCGCGTCTTGCCGTCGTGCCGTCCGTGCCGCCGGCCACCAGCAGCCGCCCGCCCACTGCCGCGGCGGCCGCGTAGCGAACCGGGTGGGGCAGGTCGGCCACCTTGCGCACGCCCCCACCGGGGGTGAAGCGCAGGACGGCCCGTTGCGGCGTCGTCGCGCTGAAGCCGCCGATCACGTAGATGCTCCCGCCCAGCGCCACGGCGGTTGCGTCCGAGATCGCCAGCGGCAGGCCTCCGGCCGCCGACGTCCGTCCGCGGGCATCCACCCTGGTGATCGAGCTGACCGGGCCGGACGCCGTGCCGCCTCCGAACAGGTACGTGCTCGACCCCAGGGCCGCCGCGCCGACGTCGTGCACGGCTACAGGCAGCGCCCCGACCCGGGCCGGCGCGCCCGGTGCCGCGCGCACCACGTCGCTCACCGACGCGTCGGCCGCGTTCAGGCCGCCGGCCAGGATCGTCGTTCCGCCGGCCGTCGCCATGCCGGGGAGCTGCACCGGCGCAGGCAGGCGCCGCGAGGAGACCAGCTGCAGCGTCTGCGGGCGGGCGGGGAGCGCCGGAGCGGCGCTCTTGGTGCTCGTCGCCGTGTGGGCCTGCGGCCGTGGCGAACTGCCGCAGCTCGCGCAGCCGATGGCCGCGAGAGCTGTCGCGATCCCGGCGGCGGCGCGTCTGCTCAAGCCGCGGAGGCTACGTGCCCGGAACGCGGCTCAGCCGCTCCGCGCGAGGCCGCTCAAGAGAGGCGTGTCGGGCGAGCCCGCCTTGCCCAGCGCCGGGAGGCCGAAGTTCGCCTCGAGCGTGCGCAGGAGCGCGTAATGGTTGGCCTGCACGCGCACCCTCGCGTGCCGCCTCGCGTCGCCGCCCGCGGCGATCAGTGCGACCCGCCCGCCGCCCGGCTTCCCGCCGGCGCCGCGGTGGTCGGCGCGGTTGCCCTCGTCCCAGGTCAGGTAGAGCAGGCCGTGGGGGCCAAGCGCGCGCAGCACGCGCGGAACGTACCTCGCGGCGAACCGGTCGGCCGCCCTGAGCGAGTGCCGGTGGCCATCGTGGCGCACGTTCGGCGCGATCCAGGTGAAGCGCGGCAGGTGGCCGGTCCCGAGGTCGTGCCGCAGGCCCCTGAAGCCCTGGACGCGCGAGCTGTCGCGGCGGTTGCCGTCCACGCTCTCGGTGTACACGAACGGGTTGTAATGCTTGTTGTAGCGCCCCGTCCGCGTGACCCGGATGTCGGCGTCGTGGGGGAGGCTCTCGAAGTAGGCGCGCCACGAGATCCCGGCCGCGTCGAACTGGTTCACGACACTTGGCAGGTCACTCGCGCACCTGGCGCAGTTGCCATTGATTTCCGCGGTACTCCCGGTGGTCATCGCCATGTAATTCGGTAGCGAAGGGTGCCCGACCGCGAAGTAGCGGGTGGCGAGCGCGTTGCGGTGCGCCAAGCGATTCAGGTACGGCGCATCGGGGCTACCGATCACCTGGCCGAAGCTCCGGTTCTCGAGCACCATCACGGCGACGTGGGACG
>DAIMGB010000071.1:0-7834 GCA_036724195.1 Thermoleophilaceae bacterium | reverse complement strand
CGGCCGCCCGCCTTCTTGATCGCTGCGCGGGCGTTGTCGGACGACGCGCCCTTCGCGTAGAGGACCTCGTAGGTCCTGATCTTGCCGTCGCGCCTTGCCGCGCCGGCGGTGAGCGGCACGATGAGGGCGAGTACGCCGATCGCCACCGCGAAGCTGAGCTTCCGCATCCGTTCTCTCCTCGTTGCGTGCAGTCCTAAGGCCGCTCGAAGCACTACCCGGGTCTGCCGAGGACTACTCGCGGGCGGCGGTCAGGCCTCGGCGGCCTCGCCGCGGGCCGCCGCGCGCAGCTCCACGGGCGCTGCGTGGAGCGCCCTCAGGCGAAGGTCGCGCCACGTCATGCCCTCGCGGACGAGGGACGGCATGCCCAGCACCAGGGCGGTCGCGATCTCGACCGCCTGCAGGATGATCCCGTAGGCCAGGCCGTCGGTCTTGTTGATGCCGTACACCGACAGCACGGCGACGCAGGCCGCCTGGAATACGCCGAGGTTCGACGGGGGGGCCGGCAGGGCGGCCGTCACGTTCACGGCGAACAGCACGGCCGCCGCGGCGCCCATGCCGGCGCGGTCGTGCAGGCCGAGCGCGACCAGCAGCAGGTAGCAGGCGAGCCACTGTAGGCCCCAGGCGGTCAGCTGGTTCAGCGCCGCCCAGCCGCCCAGCCGCGGCCGCCGGAACACCTGGAGCCCCGTGCGTAGCTGAAGCATGGTGTCGCGCGCCAGCGCAGCGGCGTGCTGCACCCGCTGGAAGCGGGTCGCCCCCCCGCGGCGCAGGAGCCAGGGCGTGGACAGCACGAGCGCAAGCACCACGACGGGAGCGACGGTGGCGATCACGAGAGCGCCCTCCTTGCCGCGGAACACACCGATGGTGGCGAACATCACGGCGCCGAGCAGGCACAGGGCGAGGATGTTCAGCAGCGTCTGCGACACGAGCGTGCCGAGCACCACCGGGAAGCGGTCGCGCATGCGCCCGAGGCGCCGCGACAGGATCAGCGCACGCGAGGGCTCGCCCAGGCGGGCCGGCAGCGTGGCCGACATCAGCACGCCGATCATCGTGGCGCGGGCGGTGTCGCGCCGGCGCACGCGCGTGCCGGGCAGGGCAGCACGCAGGATCGCGTGCCAGGCCTCGGCGCGCAGCAACATCGAGGTGCACATCAGGGCGAAGGCCACCAGCACCCACACGGGCGTCGCGGCCAGAAGCGCGAGCACGATCGAATGCAGCCCGATGCGCTGAAAGGCGAGGGCGGCCAGGCCTGCGCCCGCCACGGCCCCGGCCGGCAGCAGCACCCTGCGCGCCACGCGGGCGGCGCGCTGGCGCAGGGTCGTCGGGTCAGCGGGCTCGATCGAGGGCAGCCGCCGCGGACCGCTCCGGGGCCCGGCCTCGGCGGGGCGCAGCCCGATGCGCGCGGCGGTCGTGGCCAGGGGCGATACCGGCGCCGGCTGGGCCAGCGCGTGCTCGTAGACCTCCACCACCTCGCGGGCAACCTGGGGCCAGGCGAAGCGCTCGGCGCGCTCGCGCGCGGCGATCGCCATGCGCTCGCGCCTCTGCGGCTCCATCGCCAGGCTGCGCAGGGCCTCTCCAAGCTCGACCGCGTTACCCGCGGGCACGAGCAGGCCGTCCACGCCGTGGCGCACCACGTCGCGGTAGCCCACGATGTCCGAGGCCACCACCGGGGTGCCAGAGGCAAACGCCTCGGTCAGCACCATGCCAAAGCTCTCGCCCCCCAGCGAGGGCGCGCACAGCAGGTCAGCCTCGCCCAGCAGGCTCCACTTCTCCTCCTCGCTCACGCGGCCCAGCACGTCGACGCCGTCGGGCTCGAGCAGCAGCGCGCGGACCTCGTCGTGCGTGGCGCCCGCAACGGTCAGCCGGGCTCGCACGCCCGCGCTGCGCAGCGCCTCGAAGGCCCGCAGCAGCACGGGCAGCCCCTTGCGCTCCTCCGCGCGCCCAACGAACAGCAGGCGCAGCTCGTCGTCATCGTCGCGGGACCGGCGCGGCCTGGCCGCCGTGAGGTCCACGCCGTTGGGCACGATCCGGTAGTTGCCGCCGTAGCAGCGCTCCGCGGTCCAGCGGGCCGCCTCGGAGACGGCGATTCGGCCGCTCAGCTTCGAGTAGAGGCGGCGCAAGCCCGCGACGTGTGCGCCAAACAGGCCGAGTGCGACGTTCGTGGAGTAGGTGTGGAAGGTGGCGACCGAGGGCACCCGGGCCGCCTCGGTGGCGTACCAGCTCGCCGCCCCGGCGTTCGGCTCGTGGATGTGCAGGATGTCGTAGCGGCCGCTGCGGAGCTCGCGTCCGAGCGTCGCCACCGTGCGGGTGCCCAGGGACAGGTTCGACACCGCGCCGTTCATCGGGAAGCCGACCGTGCGGCCGAGCGGCACCAGGTAGTCGGGCAGGGGCCGCCGCTCGGGCGCAGCGCCTCGATGGGTTACACGCCCCAGGCGGTCGTCGGGGTCGAACGGCGCCAGCATGCGCACGTCGTGGCCTTCGCGAAGTAGCTCCTCGGCCAGAGCCTCCACGTGCCCAACGACACCGCCTGGATACGTGTAGGAGTACGGGGATACGAGCCCTACTCGCACGGGCCCACTCTAGTACGCCACACTTTGGAATCGTGAGCGAACGCCAGAACTTTGTGAAATACAGCTTTCTTAAGCTGGATCCGGCCTGGCGCCGGCTCCCCGCGGACGAGCGCGCGACCCACAAGCGCGAGTTCGCGGCGGCCTGCCACGAGTTCGGGCAGGACCACTTCCTGCGGTCCTACTCGCTCGTGGGCACCCGCGGGGACTGCGATCTGATGATCCGCGCCATCGCCCCGGCCCTCGAGCCGATCCACGAGCTGCACGTGCTGCTCAACCAGAGCGGGATCATGCGCTTCGCCGACATCCCCTACTCCTACCTGGCGATGACCAAGGAGTCGCCCTACTCGGACGAGGAGCGGCCGCTGGAGCCGCGCCAGGGCTCCGACTCGCGCTACTTCATCGTCTACCCGATGTGGAAGAAGCGCTCCTGGTACGGCCTGGCGCCGGAGGAGCGCATGCGGGTTATGCGCGACCACATCGCGGTGGCGCGGCGCTTCGGCGGCATCGAGACGAACACCGCCTACTCGTTCGGGCTCGACGACCAGGAGTTCGTGGTCGCCTTCGACACCGACGAGCCGCAGCAGTTCCTCGACCTCGTGCAGGAGCTGCGGGCCACCGAGTCGTCCGCCTACACCGAGTCGGAGACGCCGATCTTCACCTGCATCTCGGCATCGGTCGAGCGCGCCCTCGACGCACTCGACGGCGAACCTAGCTCGAGACCCGCTCCCGGGCGGCTTCCAGAAGCTGCTCGAAGCGCGTGAGCTTCACGCGCGGGCGCCCGTGCGGCTCGCCTGCCTCGCGCTCGGAGCGGTCGATCGCCTCCCAGCCCTCGTAGGTCACATGCTCGGGCTTGCGCTCGTCGAGCAGCTGCTCGAGCGAGTCGCGGTCGGGGTCTGACGGCTCGAGCAGGTGGCCCTCCGCCAGGTCCTCGACCAGTTGGTCCACGGTCTCCTGCGCGTCGCGCTTGTTGGTGCCGATGATGCCGGTCGGCCCGCGCTTGATCCAGCCCACCACGTACTCGCCGGTCAGCGGCCCGCCGTCGCCCGCGATGCGGCCGAGCTCGTTGGGGATCGTGCCGCGGCGCTCGTCGAACGGCAGGCTCTCGAGCGGCACGCCCTTGTAGCCGATCGAGCGGAACACGATCCCGGCCGGGATGTCCTCGGTGGCCTCGGTCGCCTTCGCCCGGATCGAGCCACCCTCGTCGCGGTGCAGCTCGTTGCGGCAGATGCGGACGCCCTCCACGCGCTCCTCGCCAAGGATCTCGACGGGCGAGACGAGGAAGCGCAGCACGATGCGGCGCCGCTTGCCGGCGAGCTCGCGCGCCGAGTAGCCGCTCAGGATGTCCACGTTCTTGCGCGAGGTCGCGCTGGCCTCGTCGCCCTCGAGCCACTCCTGGCTGAGCGGGTCCATCTCCACGTCGCGGGGGTCCACGAAGCAGTCGGCGTCGGTCATCTCCCCGAGCTCGAGCAGCTCCGGGTTGGTGAAGGCTGCCTGCGCCGGGCCGCGGCGGCCCAGCACCACGATCTCCTTGATGCCGCTGTCGGCCAGCACGTCGACGGCGTGGTCGGCCACGTCCGTGCACTCCAGCTCTTCGCGGGTCAGGGCGAGCATGCGCGCCACGTCGGCGGCCACGTTGCCGTTGCCGATCACCACGGCGGTCTCGTGCGAGAGGTCGAACTCTCGGTCGGCGAAGTCCGGATGGCCGTTGTACCAGGCCACGAACTCGGTGGCGGCGAAGCTTCCGGGCAGGTCCTCGCCCGGGATGCCGATCGGCTTGTCGGTCTGGGCGCCCACCGCGTAGATCACCGCGTGGTAGCGCTCGACTAGGTCCTCGTGGGTGATGTCCTTGCCGAACTCGACGTTGCCGTAGAAGCGGAACTCCGGGTGCGCCGCGGTCTTCTCGTACACCCGGCTCACGGCCTTGATGTTCGGATGGTCGGGCGCCACGCCGCCTCGGACCAGGCCCCAGGGCGTTGGCAGGCGGTCGAACATGTCGACCTGCACGTTCAGGTCAGGCAGCTTCTTCGCGTTCAGCAGATGGCCCGCCGCATAGAAGCCGGAGGGGCCGGAGCCGACGATCGCGACTCGCAACGGGTTGTCGGGCGTGCCTGGATTCATCGTGAGGTTCTGACGTCGAGGGTAGCCAGGCCGGATTGCGACGCACCCCTGCGGGGAACGCCTATCGATCTTCCGGCGGCGCAGGATTATAGGTAGCAGGTCGCCGAAAGCGACCAGCGGCTACTGGTCCTGGTGCTCGCGGCCGTCGTCGCCCTCGGGCGACTCGCCGCGATCCTCGTCCTCGCCCATGACCATGTCGATCGCCGACATCGTCTCGACGGACCGGACGCTCACGTCCTCGTCGTCCTCGTCCTCGGTCTCGTCCTCGCCGGCGGGCTCCTCGGCGGCAGGCTCGTCCTCGGCGGGCTGATCGCCAAGCAGCTGCGCTAGCGACTCCTCGGGCGTGGGCTCATCGGCAGCCGAATCCTCGACCGGGGCTGGGCCCGCGGCCGGGTAGGAGCTCCACTCGGGCTCGTCCGAATCGGGCTGCTCGGCAGCCGGCTCCTCGACCGGAGCCGCGAAAGCGGGGCCCTGGGCGACAGGCTCATCGGCAGCCGGCTCCTCGACAGGGGCCAGCGCCGGGTAGGCGTCCTCGACCGGCGACGCCTCCTCGGGAGTGGACTCCTCAACAGGGGCCGGGTGGACAAGCTCGATGGGCGAAGGCTCCTGCTCGCTGGACTCCTCGGCGGCCGGCTCCTCGACGGGGGCCGGCGCCGGGTAGGCGGACCCGCCCAGCGAAGGCTCCGCGGGAGCGGGCTCCTCCGCGGCCGGCTCGTCGACCGGGACGGGCTGTGCGAGCTCGAGCGGGGAAGGTTCCTCCGGCGCGGGCTCCTCGGCGGCCGGCTCTTCAACGGGAGCCAGGTGCGCGGGCTCGCTCAGCGAGGGCTCCTCCGGAGCGAACTCCTCCTCAACCGGGGCCAGGTGCGCGGGCTGCTCGGCGGCCGGCTCCTCGACGGGGGCCGGGGTGACAGGCTCGCTCGGCGCGACCTCTTCTGCGGCCGGCTCTCCGGCTGCCTCGGGCTCCGGGGCCGCGGCGGGCTCCGGCTCCTGGGTCAGCGAGTAGGGGTCGAAGTCCTCGAGGGAGAGATCGGCGGGACTCTCGGCGGGAGTCGCAGCGGCCGGCGGCGTGCCCACATCGGGCGTGTCCGCTGCCTGAGGGGGAGCGAAGATCTCGGCCAGCGTGTCGTCAGCGTTCTCCGGGGCCAGCGGCTCGGCTGTCTCCGGTGCGGCTGCGGCGGCTGAAGCCTGCTCGGCGGGAGGCGCGGAGGCGTCGGCCACCATGGTGCCGGCGGCCAGGTCGCCCAGGCGCTGGCGACGCTCCTTGGTCACGATCATCACGACCAGGCCGGCGAAGACGTCCACCACGCGCAGCACGGTGCGAATGGCCACCTCGCGCATCGTGAGCGCCGAGCCGTCGGCGGTCACCACGCGGAGCTTCATGACCTTCTTGCCGATCGTCTGGCCGTCGCCCGACTCGAGGGCGAAGAAGTAGTAGAGCGCCCAGGCCACCATGATCACCCGCACCTGCATGCTGCCGAAGCCTCCGTCGCCGCCGGCGACCGTGCTGACGATCGTCGTCAGGACGACGCCTCCGAGGATCACCAGAGCGAGGTCGATGACGGCCGCGAGAATGCGGCGTCCGTCGAGCTCGGGACCGGCAGGGGCTGTGGGGGCATGGGCGATCGCGTTCATACCCGCGTAATCGGCAGCCGCCCCCCGGTCCTTGAAAGGCGGGAAGGGCGCTTTCGCGGCGGCCGCCTCCCCGAGCCGCAGTCAGGCCAGCTGCGTGCGCAGTACCCCGAGCTGCGGCGAGCTGATCTCGACCTCGTCGCCGGGCTTCAGCCACACCCTCGGGTCGCGCAGGCTGCCCACCCCGGCGGGCGTCCCGGTGGACACCACATCGCCCGGCTCGAGCGTCATCAGCTTCGAGAGATAGGCCACCAGAGCGGGGATGGAGTGCACGAGGTCGGCGGTCGAACCCGACTGCATCAGCTCGCCGTTCAGCCGCAGCTCGATCTCGATCGCGTCATGCGGGCCGGCCTCGTCCGCGGTGACCAGCGCGGGGCCCATCGGCGCCGCCCCGTCGAAGGTCTTTCCCGGCATCCACTGCGGCGTCTTGAACTGGTAGTCGCGCGCTGACAGGTCGTTCAGCAGCGTGTAGCCGGCCACGTGCTCGAGCGCACACTCCTCGGGCACGTCCTTCGCCCGCGAGCCCACCACGAACGCCACCTCCGCCTCGTAGTCCACCTTCTGGCTCCAGGCCGGCAGCTTCACCGTCGCGCCCGGCGCGGCGATCGCGTTCCAGAACTTGGCGAAGAAGGTGGGCGTCTCCGGCGGCTCGGCCCCCTGCTCCTCGCAGTGGGACAGGTAGTTGAGGCCGATGCAGATCAGCTTCGGGGGCCGTCGCAGCGGGGCCGTGAGCTCGAAGTCGTCGACCCGCGCGCCGGTCTCGAGCTCGGCCGGCAGCCCGGCCGCGACGAGCTCGTCGAGCGTCTTGCCACCCACGACCGGCAGGAGCCCATCGTCGCTCAGCACCCCCGCTCCACCTGCGTAGCTCACGAGCCGCATCGGTCGGCAACCGTACAGTGGAGGAATGGCCGACGACTCGATTCCGAAGGGACGCCTGCGCCGCGCCGCCAAGGTGGGGCGCCTGGCCGGCGGGCAGGCTGCACGCTCCTACGCCGGGCGCGCCACGGATCTGGCGCGCTCCGACGAGGGCAGGCGCTCGGCCTCGGAGCGCCGCCAGCTCGAGGCGGCCGAGCAGATCTTCGAGGTCCTCGGGAACATGAAGGGCGCGGCTATGAAGGTCGGCCAGGTGGCCTCGTTCGTGGACACCGGCGCCTTCCCGCCCGAGTTCCAGGAGCGCATCCAGCAGAAGCTCGCCGAGCTGCGCGACGCGGCCCCGCGGGTGCCGTTCAAGCGCATGAAGAAGGTGATCGAGGACGAGCTGGGCGAGCCGCTCGGCGAGCTGTTCGAGGACTTCGGCGAGGAGGCCGAAGCCGCCGCCTCGATCGGCCAGGTCTACCGCGCGCGCCTGCGCGACGATGGCCGCGACGTGGCCGTGAAGGTGCAGTACCCGGGCGTCGCCCAGGCGGTGCGGGCCGACCTCCAGAACCTGGGCCTGATCATGCGAGTGGCAAAGCGCATCGCTCCAGGCATGGACACCAAGGCGATGACGCGCGAGATCCGCGAGCGCCTGACCGACGAGC
>DAIMGB010000070.1:0-7931 GCA_036724195.1 Thermoleophilaceae bacterium | reverse complement strand
TGCCAGGCCGCACGCGACGACGGCCCAGACCGCCAGCGCGACCCACACCCACACGCGGGCGAACCTGGTGATCGCCGGCGCCGAGGCGACGGCGCCCACGACGAAGCTGCATGCGGCGTACATCCCGACCGGGAAGACCGTCGACCAGCGGCGCACGTCGTAGCCCGCGCGCGGCCAACGCGCCTCCGCGGCGAGCAGCACCGGGAGCCACAGCAGCGTCAGGACCCAGAGGCCGACCGAGACGCCCTTGAGCACCCCGACCGCGCCGCGCAGCGCGTCGAGGCGCTCGGCAGCGAGCGTGATCCGTCCCGCCGCCAGCGTGGAGATCGCCAGCGCGCCGCCCGTCACCCAGTGGTCGCCGTGACCCGTGGCGAGCTGGCCGACGTCGAAGTGGCTGGCGACGAATAGATAGAAGCCGAGACCCAGCACGAACGGGACCAACGACGCGCCGAGCAGCCAGTCGGCGTGCTCCGCAAGGGCGAGCGCGGCGGCGAGCAGGGCCAGCGACTCGGTGCCGACGGTCAGCACGAACGAGGCGCCAACGGTCGGGGCGCTCCAGTGCCCCAGCACTGGTTCCAGCAGGGCCATCCACAGGGCCAGAGCGACGATCAGCAGGACGGCGCCGGCCCACGTCCAGCCGAGCAGGGTCAGGCGGGTACCGAGGACCGCCGTGCCGGCGACCGCGGTGAACGCGGCGGGGGTGCGCACGTCCCGGCGAAAGCGCGCGTGGTCTCGCATCGCGCGGGCGGGCAGCAGCACGCCGAGGGTCACCCAGGTGGCGCCGGCGACGACAAGCAGGATGCGCGACAGCGTCTCGTGGCCGTCCAGCGAGAGGGCCACCGAGACGATGGCGGTGCCCATCACGACGGCGCCCGAGGCGGGGGGCACGGCGTCGAGGAGCCGGTCCAGCGGGGCCGGCGTCCCACGCCGCTCTGTCATCAGCGCGCGACGGGGTAGCGGCGCCGGTAGAGGATGTAGGGACGGCCGAGGTACTGCAGCGGGATGCTCCAAGCGTGCACGAGCCGGCTGAACGGGAACGCGGCCCAGAAGCCCCAGGCGATGATCGCGTGCAGCTGGTAGATGAGCGGCGCGTCGGTCGCCGCCCCTACGTCCGGATCTAGGTAGAACAGGGAGCGCCACCACGCGCCGACCGTGTCACGGTAGTTGTACGGCGACTTGGTGGCCAGGTTGAAGCCGAACGTCATCCAACAGCCCAGGACGATGAGCAGGGTCAGCAGCAGATAGGTCAGCAGATCGCCCCGCGTGGTGGTGCGGCGCACGCGGTCGCTGGTCGTCCGCCGGTAGACGAGGCCGATGAACCCGACCACGGTCACGGCGCCGGCGACGCCGCCCGCGATCGCCGCGAACCAGCGGTAGGTGTTCTCGGTGATGCCCAGCGCCTCGGTCACCGAGGGCGGGATCATGAGGCCGACCACGTGGCCGCCAATCGCGGCCAGCGCCCCGTAGTGGAAGGCAGGGCTGGCCCAGCCGAGGACGCGGCGCTCGAGCAGCTGGGTCGACTTGCTCGTCCAGGCGAACTGGTCCGTGCGGTAGCGCCAGACGTGCCCGACGACGAACACCGTGACGGCGACGTACGGCAGGATGGTCCACAGCAGTATCTCGCCCGCGCTCACCGCCGAGGCTCCGTGGCGGGCATCACCTCGGGCGGAGCGAACGCCTCGAGGCCGACGAGCTCCTGCGGCGGACCGCCGGCGGCGAGCTTGCCGACGAGCGCGCGATCGACCGCGGGAAGCTCGCCGAGCGTCAGGCACACCGCCTGCAGCACGTGCGCATAAGGGCTCTCCTTCTCGCGCAGGCTCAGTCGCACGAGCTCCAGGCCCGCGCGGTGCTCTCGCAGGACCAGCTCGCCTCGGCCGTCCGGGGCCGCGGCCGCGAACTCGAGCATCACGGGCAGGAAGTCGGGTAGCTCCGTGCCCTCGAGCGGCAGCCCGGCCGCGCGGTAGAGCTGCTTGAGGCGGAGCAGGGCGCTGCCGCGCTGCCGCTTGTCACCCTCGCCGTAGTAGGTCAGGTACAGGCCCGAGCGCTTGTGCAAGTCGATGGCCTCGACGTAATGCTGGGCGATGGCCAGCGGCTCGCTCTGCTCCCACCAGTCCAGGAAGCGCTCGAGCGCCTCGGATGCGGGCGAGCGGGGCAGCTCGCGCACCGCTTCGCGGAGCTCGTCCCGGGCCGCGAGCAGCTCCTCGTCCGGATACTGCAGCAGCACGGAGCACAGCTTGTAGGTCGTCGCCGCGGCCGCGCGGCGACGAGCCCGCCGCGCCATCAGCCGCCGCTGCCCTCGGCGCGGCGCTGATTTCCGAGCATCTGCACGATGTCCAGCTCGGTGGGCTCTTCGGCGAGCATGAAGCCCTCGGTGTCGGCCTTGGAGTCCGGGGCGACCGCGCCGCAGTTGCCCGGCCCGCCCTCGAAGTCCAGGCCGCAGGCGCCCTGCTGCTCCATGAGTCGGTTGCCCAGCTCGGCGTGGGCCTGCGGGATCACGTAGCGGTCGTCGTACTTCGCGATCGCCAGCAGCCGGTACATGTCCTCCACGTCGTCGATGCTCATGCCGACCGACTCCGCTATCGCCGAATCGTGCTCGCCCAGGACCTCGCGCTTGCGCATGTGGCCCCGCATGGCGGCCAGCCGGCGCAGCACGTCGCGAATCACCTCGCCGTCGCCGGCGGTGAGCAGGTTGGCGAGGTAGTCCACCGGGATGCGCATCGCCTCGATGGCGGGGAAGATGTGGTCGGGGTCGGCCTCGTAGCCGTCTGTCTCCAGGCTGTTGACGATCGGCGACAGCGGCGGCACGTACCAGACCATCGGCAGGGTGCGGTACTCCGGGTGCAGCGGCAACGCCACGCGGTAGCGGTGCGCGAGCGCGTACACGGGCGAGCGCCGCGCCGCCTCGATCCAGTCGTCGGGGATGCCGTCGCGGGCCGCCTGCTCGCGCACGGCGGGATCTTCCGGATCGAGGAAGACCTCGCGCTGGGCGTCGAGCAGGTCGTGCTCGTCGGGAACCGAGGCGGCGGCCTCGACGCGGTCGGAGTCGTAGAGGACGAGGCCGATGTAGCGGATACGCCCGACGCAGGTCTCCGAGCAGATAGTCGGTTGACCGGCCTCAATGCGCGGGTAGCAGAGCGTGCACTTCTCGGCCTTGCCGGTCAGGTGGTTGAAGTAGACCTTCTTGTACGGGCAGCCTGAGACGCAGGTGCGCCAGCCGCGGCACTTGGCCTGGTCGACCAGCACGATGCCGTCCTCGTCGCGCTTGTACATCGCGCCCGACGGGCAGGAGGCCACGCAGGACGGGTTCAGGCAGTGCTCGCAGATGCGGGGCAGGTAAAACATGAACGCCTCCTCGTAGGAGGCCTTGACCTGGTCCTGGATGCCGTCGGTCAGCGGATCCTCGTGAATGCGCTCGGGGGCGCCGGCGAGGTTGTCGTCCCAGTTGGGTCCCCACTGGATCTCATCGAGGGGCTTGCCCGTGAGCTGCGAGCGCGCCCGCGCCACCGGGTCGTGCTCCGACAGCGGCGAGGTGATGAGCTTGTCGTAGTCGTAGGTCCAGGGCTCGTAGTAGTCGTCGATCGTCGGCATGTCCGGGTTCGAGAAGATCGACAGCAGCTTTTTGACCCGCCCACCCGCCTTGAGCCGCAGCCGGCCCTTGCGGTCGAGCTCCCACCCGCCCTGCCACTGCTCCTGGTCCTCCCAGCGCTTCGGGTAGCCCACGCCGGGCTTGGTCTCCACGTCGTTGAACCACATGTACTCGGCGCCCGGCCTGTTGGTCCACACCTGCTTGCAGGTGACGCTGCAGGTGTGGCAGCCGATGCACTTGTCGAGGTTCATGACCATGCCGACCTGCGCGCGAATCCTCACTCGAACGTCACCTCCGCCTCGCGCTTACGCAGCACGGTGACCTCGTCGCGCTGCGAGCCCGTCGGCCCGTAGTAGTTGAACCCGAAGGAGAGCTGCGCGTACCCGCCGATGAAGTGCGTGGGCTTCATCACGATCTGCGTCAGCGAGTTGTCGGTCCCGCCGCGCTTGCCGTGCATCTCCGTCAACGGCACGTTGAGGTGACGGTCCTTGGCGTGGTACATCATGCACGTCCCCTCGGGGATGCGGTGGGATACCGCCGCCCGGCAGGCCATCACGCCGTTGCGGTTGTAGGCCTCCACCCAGTCGTTGTCCTTGATGTCGAGCGCCTCGGCGTCCTCGCGGCTGACCCACAGCATCCCGCCGCCGCGGAACAGGGTGAGCATGTGCAGGTTGTCCTGGTACTCGGAGTGGATCGACCACTTCGAGTGCGGAGTCAGGTAGCGCAGCGTCAGCTCGCGCCGGCCCGAGCCGTCGTTGGCGCCCTGGTCGCCGAAGATCGCGCGGTGGTGCAGAGGCGGGCGGAACACCGGCAGGCCCTCGCCGAGCTCGAGCATCCACGCGTGGTCGAGGTAGAAGTGCTGGCGCCCGGACAGCGTGTGCCACGGCTTGTCACGCTCCACGTTGATCGTGAAGGGCGAGTAGCGGCGCCCGTGGGCCTCGATGCCCGACCACTCCGGCGAGGTGATCACCGTGCGCGGCTGCACCTGCGCGTCGTGGAAGGAGATCCGGTCGCCCTCCCGCGTCCCCGACAGGTCGGCCAGCGGCACGCCGGTGGTGCGCTCCAGCGAGCGGAAGCCCTCCGTGGCGAGCCGTCCGTTCGCGGTGCCTGACAGCATGAGGATCGCCTCGCAGGCGTGCTCCACTCGCTTTAGGGACGGCCGCCCGTCGGCCACCCCGCCGCGGACGGCGCCGTTGGCCGCGCGCAGCTCGGCGACCTCCTCGTCGGCGACCCAGCTTGCGCCCTTGACCGCCGTGCCCAGCTCCTCCACCAGCGGCCCGAGCGCAGCCCACTTCTCGCTCACCTGCGCGTAGTCGCGCTCGACCACGATCAGCTTGGGCATCGTCTTGCCGGGTACCGGCTCGCACTCGCCCGCGCGCCAGTCGCGCACCTCGCCGAGCGGCTGGGCGATCTCGTCGGGAGTGTCGTGCAGCAGCGGCGCGACCACGAGGTCCCGGCGCTTGCCGAGGTGGCTCTCGGCCAGCTCCGAGAACCGCTCGGCGAGGCGGCCGAAGGCGTCCCAGTCGCTCCTGCTCTCCCACGGGGGCGGCACCGCCTGGTTGAACGCGTGCACGAACGGGTGCAGGTCGGTCGAGGAAAGGTCGTACTTCTCGTACCACGTCGCCGCCGGCAGCACGACGTCGGAGAACAGCGCGTTGCTGGTCATCCGGAAGTCGATCGTGGTGAGCAGGTCTAGCTTGCCCTCCGGCGCCTCGTCGCGCCACGTCACGTCCTGCGGCCGGAACTCGGGCGGCGACTCCTCCGCGCGGACCGCATTCTCCTTCGTGCCGAGCAGGTGCTTGAGGAAGTACTCGTGGCCCTTGCCCGACGAGCCGAGCACGTTCGCTCGCCACACCGTCATGACCTTGGGGTGGTTGTCCGGCGCGTCCGGATCCTCACAGGCGAAGTGCAAGCGGCCCTCGCGCAACTCGTCCACCACGTAGTCGGCCGGCTCCACGCCCTCGCGCTCGGCCTCCTCGACGAGGTCCAGCGTGCTGCGGTCGAAGCTCGGGAAGGACGGCAGCCAGCCGAGCCGCGCGCCGAGCGCGTTCACGTCGGCGATGTGCTTGCCGTCGAGCAGGCCGCGGCCGAGCGGGGACGCCAGGTCGGCCGGCCGGACGCGGTCATAGCGCCACTGGTCGGTGGCCAGGTAGAAGAACGGCGTGCCGGACTGGTGGCGCGGCGGACGCGTCCAGTCGAGCGCGAACGCGAGCGTCTGCCAGCCGGCCAGCGGGCGGACCTTCTCCTGGCCGACGTAGTGCGCCCAGCCGCCGCCGTTGACCCCCTCGCAGCCGCACAGCATCACCAGCGAGAGGAAGGTCCGGTAGGTCTGGTCGGAGTGGAACCAGTGGTTGGTGCCCGCTCCCATCGCGATCATCGAGCGCCCCTGCGTGGCCTCGGCGTTGCGGGCGAACTCGCGCGCCACCCGCGCCGCCAGGTGGCGGTTCACCGAGGTGATGTCCTCCTGCCAGGCCGGCGTGTGCGGCGCCGGGTCGTCGTAGCCGGCCGGCCAGTCCCCCGGAAGGCCCTCGCGCCCGACGCCGTACTGCGCGAGCACGAGGTCCAGCACGGTCGTGACCAGCCGGCCGCCGACGCGCATCGCGGGCACCCCGCGGCGCATCGTCTCGCCGCCCTCGCCCCCCACGTCGAAGCGCGGCAGGTCGACCTCGACGCGCTCGCTGGCACGGTCGTAGAGGGTCAGCGCCGGCTCGATGCCGTTCAGGCGCAGGTTCCAGCGGCCGGGCTCCCCGTACCGGTGACCGACGGATCCGTTGGGGATCGCCGGCTCGCCCGTGCGCTGGTCGAGCACGACCGGCTTCCACTCGGCGTGCTCCTCGGCGCCGTCCAGGTCCGACGCCCGCAGCATGCGGTCGGCCGCGTAGACGCCGTCGCGCTCGCGCAGCGTGACCAGCAGCGGCAGGTCGGTGAAGCGCCTGGCGTAGTCGCGGAAGTAGGGCACCTCGCGGTCGACGTAGAACTCCTTGAGGATCACGTGGCCCATGGCCATGGCCAGCGCACCGTCGCTGCCCGGCTCTGCGGCCAGCCACTGGTCGGCGAACTTCGTGTGCTCCGCGTAGTCCGGCGAGACCACGACGACCTTCTGGCCCCTGTAGCGCGCCTCGGTCATGAAGTGCGCGTCGGGCGTGCGCGTCGTCGGCAGGTTCGTGCCCCAGATCAGCAGGTAGCCGGCGTTCCACCAGTCGGCGGACTCGGGCACGTCCGTCTGGTCGCCGAAGGTCTGCGGCGAGGACGGCGGCAGGTCGGCGTACCAGTCGTAGAAGGACAGGATCACCCCCCCGATCAGCGAGAGGAAGCGCGTGCCGGCCGCGTAGGAGGCCATCGACATCGCCGGGATCGGCGAGAAGCCCACCACCCGATCCGGCCCGTAGCGCTTGATCGTGTGCACGTGCGCGGCGGCGATCATGTCCACCGCGTCGTCCCAGGACGCGCGCACGAAGCCGCCCTTGCCCCGCTGGCGCCGGTACAGGCGCACCTTCTCGGGGTCGTCGACGATCTCCGCCCACGCGTCCACCGGATCGCCGAGCCGGTTGCGCGCCTCGCGGAACATCTGAAGCAGGCTGCCGCGCACGTAGGGGTACTTGAGGCGCAGCGGCGAGTACGTGTACCACGAGAACGACGCGCCCCGTGGGCAGCCGCGCGGCTCATACTCCGGCATGTCGGGACCGGTCGAGGGATAGTCGACCGCCTGGGACTCCCAGGTGATCAGGCCGTCCTTGACGTAGACGTTCCACGAGCACGACCCCGTGCAGTTCACGCCGTGCGTCGAGCGCACCACCTTGTCGTGCGCCCAGCGGCCGCGGTAGGAGCGCTCCCAGTCGCGGTCCTTGGCGACGAGCTGGCTCCAGTTCTCCTCCGACACCGGCCCGCGGCGGAGGAAGCGATGGGCTCCCAGCAGCGGGCGGTTGATGCCGCGCGGCTCGGTCACTGCCTCAGGCCGGGGCGGATCGGACCAGACACGCGCACACAGCGAGCCATCACGGTGCCGCCGCACTCTATTCACATTCACTGGCCAAGGCCCAAGCGCTCATCGCCGCTTTCACGACAACACCGTCGTGCTCGGCGCCGCTGCTCCGCGGGAGCTGATCCCGGGTCGCACGGCGCATCGGATTGCGCCAGAGTCACGGCCGCCGCAGGACATCCGCACGCCGCCCGAGAAGGAGACAACCGTGAAGAGCTGGCAGTCCAGAGCCTCGACCTCAAGCCCCGCCTGCCCGAGATCCTGTCCTCCACCCCGGACGCGCGCGTGATCGATGGCGACCCGTCGATCTGAGAGGTTTGCAGGCCTTCCTGAAGGGTGAGCGACGGGACTCGAACCCGCGACCGC
>DAIMGB010000069.1:0-7964 GCA_036724195.1 Thermoleophilaceae bacterium | reverse complement strand
CCGCCTCACCTCCACCACCTGCATGCCCAGGCGCTCGGCGGCCGCCTGTGCGGCGCGTTCCTCGTGCTCGTCACGCGCACCCTTCCAGGCGACCAGGACGCCGCCCCCGGCGAGCAGCGGTGACGCATACTCGGCCAGCACGGCGAGCGGGGCCAGCGCCCGCGCCGTGACCGCGTCGTAGGCCTCGCGCCCACCGAGCGGAGGGGGCACCCGCGCCCAGTCCTCGGCCCGCGAGGTGATCGAGCGCGCGTTGCCGAGCCTGGCTGCCTGCAGCAGCCGATCGCTGACGGCGGTCTTGCGCGACTGCGAGTCGATCAGGTCCACGCGCGCCCCCGGAAGGGCGACGGCGAGCGCGAGGCCGGGGAAGCCCGCCCCGGACCCGATGTCGGCGATGCGGCGCGCGCGCCCGAGCTCCTCGTACTCCAGGCCGCTGAGCGAGTCGGCGAGGTGAGCGTCCAGCGCCTGCTCTGCGCTGCGGGCCGTGGTGGGCGGGTCCGGCTCGCGCTCAAGCGCGCGCAGCAGCTCGAGCAGCTGGTCGCCGGCGCCGCTCGGCAGGCCGAAGCGCGCGGCCAGCTCCGCCAGCGTTTCCCGTGAAACGCTCAGGCGTCGCGGCCCGGGCGTACCGGGGTGACCACCAGGCGGCGGTCGGGCTCGTCGCCCTCGCTGTGGGTGTCGACCTCGGTGCTCTCGCGCAGGTAGAGGTGGACGAGCTTGCGCTCCGGCGCGCGCATGGGCTCGAGCTCGACCGGGCGATCGAACTTGAGCGCGTCTGCCACGGCCCGGTCGGCCATCCGGTGCAGGGCGGACTCGCGCCGCTCGCGGTAGCCAGCAGCGTCGATCGTGACCTGCTTGCGCTCGGCCATGCCGCGGTAGGCGGCGCGGAAGGCGAGGTGTTGCAGGGCGTCGATCGTCAGGCCGTGCTTGCCGATCAGCAGGCCGAGGTCGTCCCCGTTGACGGTCGCGCGTATCTCCTCGTCGCTCTCCTCGATGTCCACGCTGCCGCGCAGCCCGAGCGAGTGCACCACCCTCGCCACGACGGCGCGCACGCGCTCGGCCGGCTCCTCCGGGATCTCCTCCGCGGCCTTGCGCCAGGCGTCGGTGTCCACCGCTGCGCGCACGCGCGCCTGGCCCTCGCCGTCGGTGGCCTCGTCGAGCACCTCGAAGCTCACGCACTCCGCCGTGAGGCCGGGGAAGCGCGGCTCCAGCTCCTTGACGGCCGCCCACTTCGCCTCGCCCAGACTCTCGCCCTGGGCCTCCGCGACGCGGTCTTCCTGCTCGGCGCCCATCGGCTAGCGGCGCCGGCCGGTGCGCTTCTTCTTCTTGCGCGGCGCGGGCGGCGGCTTAGCGCCTCGGCCGTTGCCGTCGCCGCCGGCGACGGCGGCCTTCGACTTGGCCTTGGGCTTGTCCTTGCCGTCCTTGCCGTTCCCGCTGGTCAGCGCGCGTGCGGTGGCCGGCTTGCCCCGCGACGGCGCGGGCTCGTCCACGGCGTCGCGCGGGTCGAGTGGCTCCGGCTTGGGATAGAGCTTTCGCACCAGCAGCTGCTGGCCCAGCGTCCACACGTTGGTGGTGATCCAGTAGACGATCAGGCCCGCGGGGAAGTTCACGATGAAGATCGCGAACACCAGCGGCAGGGCGTACATGATCCGCTTCTGGTTGGGATCGGCGCTGATGGCCGTGACGGCGCTGGCAGCGAGCTGAGTGCCCACGTAGAGCACGATCAGGGTGCCTAGCAGGACTGGCGCGTGCACCTTCTGGGACATGTCGTGGATCGGGCCGAAGCCCGGGTTGCTGGCGATGTCGGCCTTGAAGCGAGCCGATCGCAGCAGCTGGAACAGCGCGATGAAGAACGGGATCTGGAGGGCGAGCGGGAGACAGGAGCCCAGCGGGTTGACCTTCTCGCGCTTGTAGAAGGCCATGACCTCCTGGTTCATGCGCTGCTTGTCGTCCTTGTAGCGCTCCTGGATCTCCTTGATCTTCGGCTGCAGCACCTGCATGCGCTGCATGCCCTTCACGCCCTTGAAGGTCAGCGGCAGGATCACCAGCCGGACCGTAAACGTGAGCAGGATGATCGACCAGCCCCAGCTGCCGCCCACCAGGTCGTGCCAGAACTTGAGCACGTCGTGACACGCATCGACGAGGACCTGCAGCGGTGGGAAGAGGGCTACGTACATGGAGGGTGGGCCGTCAGGGCCGCGGGCTGAAGAGCTTCTGATCCTCGACGAAGTCGACGCCGCCGTGACTCCAGGGATTGCAGCGCAGCAGCCGCCAGACGGCGAGGACCGTGCCCCTGAGTATGCCGTAGCGCTTGACGGCGCCCACCGCGTACTCGGAGCAGGAGGGATGGTACTTACAACGCCGGGGAATTCCGGGGGAGATCGCCCGCTGGTAGAAGCGCACGGGGGCGACCGCAATGGTGCGGAGCGCGGTCACGCCGGGCCTTCCGCCAGCCCGGCCGCGGCGAGCACCTCCTGCAGCGCTGCGCCCACGCCCTTCTCACCCTCGCGCTCGGCCAGCTCGCCGGCCGCCGGGCGGGCGACGATCACGAAGTCGAGCCCGTCGCGAAGCTCATCGGCCCTGGCCCAGAAGGCCTCGCGCAGCAGGCGCTTGACGCGGTTGCGCTCGACCGCCCCGCCGAGCTTTCGCCCCACCGACACGCCCAGCCGCGGCGCCCCGTCGTCGTCCTCGCGCGGGAAGGCGTAAACCACCAGGTAACGGCTGCCGTGCGAGCTGCCCTCGCGGTAGACGCGCTCGAACTCGCCGCTGCGCGAGAGCCGCCGGCGCCTGCGTCGCGCCCGGTCGGCCATGGCTAGGGGGTGAGCCGCCTGCGGCCCTTGCTGCGCCGCCGCTGGAGCAGCCGGCGCCCGGCGCGCGTGCTCATGCGCGCACGGAAGCCGTGCGAGCGGGCGCGCTTGCGCTTCTTGGGCTGATAGGTCCGCTTCATGGGCGAGCCGGAGAGTATAGGAGGGGCCAGCCGCTTTTCACGCGATTTGCGAGCTACTCCCCGGAGGCCCGCCGGGGCCCGGCTTCGCGGCGGGAAGCGAGTTGTATATTCGACCCTCCGAGGGCATCGGGCGCGTTCCGCCGAGTCCCTCCACACCTATCGTCCAGCGCCGGAAGCCCCAGAGGAGGGCTGCGTCTGCCCGTGCCCGAACAGCTCGAGTCACTTTGGCGGCAGATCCGCGACGAGCTGCGGGAGCAGACCCCAGACTTCAAGTTCCACATCTGGCTCGAGCCCCTCGAGCTGGCGGGCACCGAGGGGAGCACGCTCTACGTGCGCGCCCCAGAGCACATCCGCACCTGGGTGACGCAGCGCTACCTGCCGCTGCTGCGCGAGGCCGCCTGCCGCCGCTTCGACGCCGGCGCGGCCGTGGAGATCGTGAGCGAGGACTGGCGCCCGCCCGAGCCCCGCGCCGCGCCCCTTTCCGCCCCCTCCGCGGCCCCGACGGCGGCCGAGGCCGGCCTCAACCCGAAGTACAGCTTCGAGCAGTTCGTGATCGGCGATGCCAACCGCTTCGCGCACGCGGCCTCGCTGGCCGTCGCCGAGCTGCCGGCCCAGGCCTACAACCCGCTCTTCCTGCACGGGCCGCCGGGGCTCGGCAAGACCCACCTCCTGCACGCGATCGGCAACTACGTCGAGCGCTACGGCTCCGGCCTACGCGTGCGCTACGCGACGGTGGAGGAGTTCACCGCCGCGTTCGTCGACGCGGTCCGGGGTGGCGACACGACCGGGTTCAAGCGGACC
Source organism: Thermoleophilaceae bacterium (assembly GCA_036724195.1). Classification (GTDB taxonomy): domain Bacteria; phylum Actinomycetota; class Thermoleophilia; order Solirubrobacterales; family Thermoleophilaceae; genus DATACN01. Next base: position 4,222 of record DAIMGB010000069.1, on the reverse strand, counting down.
TTCCGTGAGATGGACGTGGTGCTGATCGACGATGTCCAGTTCCTGGCGCGCAAGGACCGCACCCGCGAGGAGTTCTTTCACACCTTCAACGCACTGCTCGACTCGGGCCGGCAGCTCGTGATGACCTCCGACCGCAGCCCCGAGGAGCTCTCCGACCTCGAAGAGCGGCTGATCGAGCGCTTCCGCTCCGGGCTCGTGGTGGAGCTGGAGCCGCCGTCGGTGGACGTCAGGCGGGCGATCCTCCGCAAGCGCGCGCGTGTGGACGGCGTCGAGCTGGCCGATGCCGTGTTGGAGGAGATAGCGGCCCGCGTCACGAGCAGCGTACGAGCCCTCGAGGGCGCACTGATCCGCGTGGTCGCCTACGCCTCGCTCAAGGGCGAGCAGCCCACGCCTGAGCTCGCGCGCCATGTCTTGAAGCGACTCGGGCCGCAGCCCGGCGCCGAGCGCTGCAAACTGCCCGAGATCCTCAACGCCGCCGCCGAGGCCTTCGGCGTTTCACGTGAAGCGCTCAGAGCCCGAGACCGCCGTGCCGAGGTGGCCACCGCCAGGCAGGTGACCATGTACCTCGCGCACGAGCTGGGTGGCCAGAGCTACTCCCAGATCGCCCGAGAGATGCATCGCGACCACTCCACGGTCCTGCACGCGGTCAACCGCGTGAGCCTGCAGATCGGCACGGATCCCGCTGTCCGCAGCGCCGTTGACAAGTTGCGGACACACCTCCGGCCCACCGCCTGACGGCCGGTTCAACTGCTGTAATGCACAGCCGCCTGCACCCTCCGTCCACAGCCGGCGCCCGCATGCAAAAGCGCTTCCCGCCCCTTATCCACTTATCCACAGCCCCAACTCCCTCAATGAATAAGAGAGCGAGTCTTACTTGAAGCTTGCCGTTTCCCGTGAAACGTTCCTGGCCCGCCTGGGCATCGCCGTGCGCGGCGTGTCCACGCGCAGCGCGATCCAAACGCTCGCCGGCGTCTTGATCAATGTCGAGGGAGGCCGCGCCGAGCTCCAGGCCACCGACATGGAGCTAGGCGTGCGGGTCGGGCTCGAGCTGTCGGACTCCACCGACGGCAGCGCCGTCGTACCCGGCAGGTTGCTCCTGGACGTTGTCCGCTCGCTCCCGAAGGACGATCTCACGCTCGAGTACCGCAGCTCGCAGCAGGACGTCGAGGTGGTCTCCGGCCCCGCGAAGTTCCACCTGCGCACTCTCCCGGCGGAGGACTTCCCGAAGCTGCCGGACACGCCCGAGAGCGGCGTGCTCAGCGTTCCCTCAGACGCCTTCGTCGACACGATCAGCCGTGTGGCCCGCGCCGCCTCCCGGGACGAGACCCGTCCTCACCTCACCGGCGTGCTGGTCTCCGCCAGCGAAAAGGAGCTGCGTATGGTCGCGACGGACTCCTACCGGCTGAGCGTGAAGGAGACCACGCTCGACGAGCCGCTGTCGGGTTCGCTCGAGGCGAACGTGCCGGCGCGAACGCTGCAGGAGCTCGGGCGTATCGCGGCCGCCGGCGACGCGAGCACGATCGGGGTCGCCGCGCTCGAGAACCAGGTCGTGTTCACCGTGGATGACGTGGTGCTGTCCTCGCGGCTGGTCGAGGGGCGCTTCCCGAACTATCAGCAGCTGCTGCCCGACTCCTACGACCACGAGCTCCGGGTGAACCGCGCGGAGCTCGTCGACGTGGTGCGGCGCATCAGCCTGCTGGCGCAGAAGAACGCGCCGCTGCGCCTGAGCTTCAGCGAGGGCGCGGTGCAGGTCTCGGCGCAGACGCCGGACGTGGGCGAGGCCTCGGAGGCGCTGCCGATTCCGTTCGGGGGCGAACCATTCGAGATCGGCTTCAACGCGGAGTTCTTCCGCGATGGGTTGGAGAGCGCGGAGTCGGACGACCTCGTCCTGAAGCTGATCAGCCCGCTGCGGCCGGGGCTCATTCAGTCGGGGGACGATGGGGGCTTCCTTTACCTGGTCATGCCTATTCGGCTGAACGTGTAGTGGAGGGCGGAGGGCAGAGGGCAGAGGGCAGAAACGACGGAGCCCTCGGCCTTTTCTGCTCTCCCCGGAGCCGGCGCAGCCGGCTCGCCCTCCGCCCTCCGCCCTCCTGATGCGCATCACGCGCGCCTCCCTGCGCGACTTCCGCAACTACGAACGCTCCGAGCTCGACTTGGGCGCTGCGCTCACCGTCGTGAGCGGGCCCAACGGGGCGGGCAAGACGAACCTGCTCGAGGCGCTCTACTTCGGTTGCACTGGCCGTTCGCCGCGCACCTTCAACGAGCGCGAGCTGGTGCGGCGCGGCACACGGGTCGCGCGGGTGGTGCTCGACGTGTCGGGCGAGGACGGCGAGCATCGGCTCGAGGTGGGCTTCGAGCCGGGGGAGGCGAAGCACATCCGCGTGGACGGGCGAGAGGCCGAGTCGCTGGCCGCGGTCGAGGAGCGCCCGCTGGTGAGCGTCTTCATGCCGGAGCGCCTGGAGCTCGTGAAGGGGGCGCCGGCCGGCCGCCGCGCGCACCTCGACCGCTTCGTCGCGGCGCTATGGCCCGCGCGCGCCGAGACCCGCGCCGCCTATTCGCGCGCGCTGGCCCAGCGCAACGCACTCCTCGCGCGCGTACGTGCGGGCCACGCCGGCGCCGACGCGCTGGGCGCCTGGGACGGCGAGCTGGCTCGACAGGGCATCCGGCTGATGGCCGACCGTCGCGAGGCGGCGCAGGCTCTAGCACCGCCGTTCGTGGCCCTGGCGGAGCGCCTCGGGCTGCCCGGCGAGGCGGAGCTTCGCTACCGCCCGCGCTCCGGCGCGGCGGACGAGGCCGGCCTCGTGGCTGAGCTGGAGGAACGCCGCGGCGCGGATCTCGAGCGCGGCTTCACGGCACACGGCCCGCACCGCGACGAGGTGCAGCTCCTGCTCGGCGGTGCCGCGTTGCGCTCCTACGGCTCGCAGGGCCAGCAGCGCGCCGCCCTGCTCGCGTTGCTGTTTGCCGAGCGCGAGCTGCTGGCCGAGCGCCGCGGGCGCCCACCGGTGATGCTGCTCGACGACGTGATGTCGGAGCTCGACGCCGAGAGGCGCGAGCTGCTCGCATCGCTCCTGCAGTCTGGTGGCCAGGCGGTGATCACTACCGCGGACGCGGACCACGTGCCCGGCGCGGCCGAGAGTGGCACTGCGCTCGTCGAGGTGTCCGCGGGGCAGCTTGCGCTCGAGGTGGCGGCGTGAGGCGCGTGGCTCCGAGGCACCTGCGCGAGGCGCTCGCGGGCGCCGTGGGGGATGCCGCACCCGCGGGGCTGCTGGCGCGCGTGCAGGGCTCCTGGGCCGAGGTCGCGGGGCCCGGAGTGGCCGCCGCGGCGCAGCCGCTCTCCGAGCGTGAGGGGGTCGTGACGGTGGCCTGTGAGTCGGCCGTCTGGGCCCAGGAGCTCGAGCTCCTCAAGCCGGATCTGGAGGCCAGCCTCGACGCTCGGCTGCGCTTTATCGTGCGCACTTCGTAACGAGTGGAAACAAGTACCCGTCGGTAGGCCCCATTTTGTTGCGATTTGCGGGGATTTTGTAACGTTCCGGAGCGTCCGATCCGCCCCTTAGGCTGCTAATATCAAGGTACTTGTGAAGTCCCGCCCCGATCCGCGTGGCGACTGCGCGGCGTCGGGGTTTCCTGTGTAAGCAATCGAAGGGATCCGGTGGCGGAAAAGAAGAGCACGAACAGCTACGCGGCCCAGGACATCACCGTCCTTGAGGGCCTCGAGGCCGTTCGCAAGCGCCCCGGCATGTACATCGGCTCGACGGGCACGCGCGGGCTGCACCACCTGATCTACGAGGTGATGGACAACTCGGTCGACGAGGCGCTCGCCGGCGAGGCGGACAGCGCCGAGATCGTGATCCACCCCGACAACAGCGTCACCGTGTCCGACAACGGCCGCGGCATCCCCGTGGACGTGATGAAGAAGGAGGGCAAGCCGGCCGCCGAGGTCGTGCTCACCGTCCTCCACGCCGGCGGCAAGTTCGGCGACGGCGGCGGCTACAAGGTGTCCGGCGGCCTGCACGGCGTCGGCGTCTCGGTGGTCAACGCCCTGTCCGAGCGGCTCGACCTGACGATCTGGCGCGACGGCCACGAGTGGACCCAGTCCTACGTGCGCGGCGCCCCGCAGGGCGAGCTCAAGAAGGGCGACGCCACCGACCAGCGCGGCACCAGCATCATCTTCCTGCCGGACCTCGAGATCTTCGAGACGATCGATTACGACCGCGTCGTGCTC
>DAIMGB010000068.1:0-8015 GCA_036724195.1 Thermoleophilaceae bacterium | reverse complement strand
GTGGCCACCTGGTGGGCGATCTCCATCGGCGTGCGCCCGCTGCGAGCGCGCTTGCCCGACAGCGCCTCGTAGGCGACCACCGATAGCGAGTAGATGTCCGTGTGCGGCGTCATCGCGCCGCCCTCGATCTGCTCGGGGGCCATGTACGCGGCCGTCCCGAGCACGACTCCGCTGCGGGTGATCTTGGTCTGGTCCGCGGCGGTGGCGATGCCGAGATCCACGAGCTTCGTCATCCCGTCCTTGCGCAGCAGCACGTTCGCCGGCTTGATGTCGCGGTGCACCACGCCCTGACCGTGGGCGTGATCCAGCGCGGCGGCCACGTCTCGGACCACGCTCAGCGCGCGCTCGGTGCCCAGCGGGCCCTGTCGCAGCGCGTCGGCGAGGTTCAAGCCGTCCACGTGCTCCATCACGATCAGGACGCTCTCGTCGTCGGTGATCGTGTCGAACACCGAGACGAGGTTCGGGTGGTTCAGCGACGCGCCGAGCTTCGCCTCGCGAACGAAGCGCTGCGCCGTCTCCTCGGGGCTGTGGGCATGCAGCCGCTTGACCGCGACCGAGCGGCCCAGGCGCTCGTCCTTGCAGAGGAAGACCGTGGCCATGCCACCGGAGCCGAGCACGCGCTCGACTCTGTAGCGCCCGCCCAGCAGTGAGTTTTCGGCACCCACGGCCACCTGAGCCGTGTACCCGCTAGATGCGCTGAATCAACGTGCCCGTGCCCAGGCCGCCGCCACAGCACATCGTCACGAGCCCGGTCTCCTTATCGGAGCGCTCGAGCTCGTGGAGCAGGGTCGTGATCAGCCGCGCCCCGGTCGACCCGAGCGGGTGGCCCAGGGCGATCGCGCCGCCGTTCACGTTCACGCGGTCCATGTCGGGCTCGAGCTCGCGGCGCCAGGCGGCCACGACCGAGGCGAAGGCCTCGTTGATCTCGACGAGGTCGATGTCGCTCATCTGCATGCCGTTGCGCTCGAGCAGCTTCCGGGTGGCCGGGATCGGGCCGGTGAGCATGATCACGGGGTCGACGCCGACGGTGGTCTGGTCGAGGATCCGGGCGCGCGGCTTGAGGCCGAGCGCGTCGGCCTTCTCGCGCGTCATCAGCAGCACCGCGGCGGCGCCGTCCGAGATCTGCGACGAGTTGCCCGCCGTGATCTTGCCGTCCTCCTTGAAGGCCGGCTTCAGCTCGGAGAGCTTCTCGATCGTTGTCTCCGGCCGGATGCCCTGGTCGGTGACGTAGGTGTCGCCGTTCACCTGGAAGGGGACGGTCTCGCGCTCGAAGCGGCCCTCCTCGGTGGCCTTGGCGGCCAGCTGCTGGGAGCGCACTCCCAGCTCGTCGAGCTCGGAGCGGGGGATCTCCCACTTGTCGGCGATCATCTCGGCGGAGATGCCCTGAGGCACGAGGTTGTACCTGGCCATCATCTCCTCGGGCCAGGGCGAGCCGACCTCGTCGACCCACTTGAAGCCGACGCCCATGGGGATGTGGCCCATGTGCTCGACGCCGGAGCCGATCACCGCGTCGTGCACGCCCGAGGCGACAAGCGCGGCGCCGAAGTTCACGGCCTGCTGGGCCGAGCCGCACTGGCGGTCGACCGTCGTGGCGGGGGTCTCAACCGGCAGACCGGCCTGCAGCCAGGCGTTGCGGCCGACGTTGAACATCTGCTCGCCGTACTGCTGCACGCAGCCGGTGATGACGTCCTCGACCTCGTCCGCGGGGATGCCGGCGCGCTCGATTACCTCCGTGTAGCACTTGCCCAGCAGCTCGTTCGGGTGCGTGTCCTTGAAGTAGCCCTTCTCGGGATGCCCGCGCCCGATCGGCGTCCTGACGGCCTCCACGATCACTACTTCGCGCCCAGTTCCGTTCTGCATCGGCAAGCTTCCTCCGAGGTCGATTGACGATTAGGGTACTCGATTGACTGACCAGTCAACCAATGGGGCTATGAGGCTTGGAATAGCGGGAAGCGGGGCGATTGCGCGCGGTTTGGCGCGTGCCGCGGCGAGCGCCGGGGAGACCGTTCTATGGGCTCGCAAGGAGGAGTCCGCGGCCCGGGCGCGGGAGGCTCTGGAGGAGTCCGGCGTGGTGGTCACCGACCTCGAGCACCTGACCGACTGCGACATCGTGGTGGAGGCCGTGGCCGAGGACCTGGAGGTCAAGAAGGGCCTCCTGGAGCGGCTGGGAGGGGTGCTGCCGGACTCGACCGTACTCGCCACCACGACCTCATCGCTGTCGGTGACGGCGCTGGCCGAGGCCAGCGGCCGGCCGGACCGCTTTGGGGGCCTGCACGTGTTCAACCCGGTGGAGAAGATGGCGCTGGTGGAGCTGGTCTTCCCCGACGCCGCCTCCGAGGACACCCGCGCCCGGCTGCGCAAGCTATGCGAGGAGATGGACAAGACCGCGGTCGAGGTGCCCGACTCCGCCGGCTTCGTGGTGAACCGGCTGCTGTTCCCCTACCTCTTCGACGCGGTGCGCCTGCTCGAGGCAGGTGGCCTCGATCCTGAGGCGATCGACACCTGCATGAAGCTGGGCGCGGGCCACCCGATGGGCCCGCTGAAGCTGCTCGACCTGGTGGGCCTGGACGTGTCGGCGGCGATCGGCGACGAGATCGGCGTGGACGTGCCGGAACGCGTGCGCTCGCTGGTGGCCGAGGGCAAGCTGGGCCGCAAGTCGGGCGCCGGCTTCTACGACTACTGAGGCCGGCTAGCCGTTGACGCGGCGGGGGGCCTTCTTCGCCGGGCGCTTGCGCGGCGCCGGCTTCGGCTTGGCCGCCGCCGACATCCCCGCGGCGAGGTCCCAGACCACGTCGGCCTCGCCGATGTCCTGGGCCGCCGCCAACTCGGCCACGCGATCCCAGGGCAGGGTCGCGTCGGGTAGCTCGTCCCAGCGCGAGTAGTCGAGCGCCTCCAGCACCCCTGTGAGAGCCGTTCCCGGCTCCTCCTGCTCCTTGATCAGGTCACTTAGCGCGTCGCGCTGCGAGTCGCTCAGCCTCAGGCACCACATCCGGCAAGACCTCCTGGGAGGGGACGGACTTGCGGGCCAAAGGTAGTGGCCGGCGCGGACGGACAGACCCGGCTAGCCGCGCTCGGGTTGCTGCCCGCGCGGGGTCGAGGCAGCCTCTTCGACCGGGCGCGGACCCTTGGGCGCGTCCTCCCGGCCGCTGGCGGCCCGGTCGCGGCTGTGGTCGCGGATGCGCACCGCCTCGATGCGGTTCTCGCGCACCGACTCGACCCTGATCGAGTAGCCGTTCACCTCGACCATGTCGCCGCGCTTCGGCAGCCGGCCGAGCTCGGCGAACACGAAGCCGCCCACCGAGTTGTAGGCGTCGGAGTCGTGGGGCAGGTCGAGGCCGTAGTCGGCGAGGTCGGTGATCGGCACGTGGCCGCGGACCCACCAGTCGCCATTCGCCAGCCGGCGCACGCCGGCGACTGACGGGTCGGTTTCGTCGGCGATCTCCCCCACGACCTCCTCGATGATGTCCTCCACGGTCACGATTCCCGCCGTCCGGCCGTACTCGTCCACTACCACGGACATCGAGGCGCGCTCGCGCTGGAGGTCGGCCAGCAGGTCGTCGAGCGGCTTTGTCTCCGGCACGATCAGCGCGTCCTTCACCGCGGGCTCGACCGACGCGTCCGGGCCCTCGGACATCAGCAGGCGCGCGAGCGAGTTGTTGTGCACGATGCCCTTGATGCGGTCCGTGTTGCCCTCCTCGGTGACCACCAGCCGCGTATGGCCCGAGTCGATGCAGCGGCGCAGCGCGGTCTCGGCCGTCTCCGACAGGTCGACGGTGACCACCGCGGGTATCGGCGTCATCACCTGGCGCGCCTCTTGCTCGTGCAGGTGGAAGACGCCCGACAGCATTCCCGCCTCGCCCGGGTCGAGCTGACCGCCGCGCGAGCTGCGCGCTATCAGGAGCTTCAGGTCCTCGGCGGAGGTGGCCTTGTCGAAATCGGCCCGCGCGTCCACCCCGACCACCCGCAGCAGCGCGTTCGAGGTGGAGTTCAGCAGCCAGATCATCGGGTTGAAGGCGACTCGGAACCAGTGCAGTCCGCGTGCCACCCGGCGCGCCGTGGCCTCCGGGTGGACGATCGAGTAGATCTTCGGCACCTGCTCGCCGACGGTGATGTGCAGCGCCGTCGTGACGAAGTAGGCGAAGACCAGGGCGATCACCACCGCCACGCCGTGGCTGACCGCGTTGCCGAGCGGATCCTCCAGCAGGCTGGCGATCGCCGGCTCGCCCAGGAAGCCGATGCCCAGCGAGGCCATCGTGATGCCGAGCTGGCAGGCCGACAGGTACTCGTCGATGCGATCGACCTCGCGCAGCACCAGGGCGGCACCGCGCACGCCGTCGTCGCGCATCTGCTCGAGCCGGCTCTCGCGGGAGCGCACGAGGGCGAACTCCGCGGCCACGAAGAATCCGTTCAGGCCCACCAGGACCACGACCCCCAGCAGGAGAAGAAGCTGTGTCATCTCAGGGCCGGCCGCAGCCGGCTGCTACTTCGAGGTAGGTCGGCGTCGCTCATCCGCGGGCGCGACCCAAGGTAGCAGCTACCCCAGAGCGTCTATCCGCGCCGAGAGGTCGAAATCAGCGGCCGTGAGACCGCCTTCGGAGTGGCTGCTGAGGCGCACCGTCACGGTCGCCCAGGAGATCTCGAGGTCGGGGTGGTGGTTCATCGCCTCGGCCACCGGCAGCATGCGGTTCACGAAGTCCACCGACCCCTTGAAGTCGCCGTTGTCGAACTCCCTGACGATCGCGTCGCCGTCCCGCTCCCAGCCGGGCAGCCCCTCCAGCCGCTGCTCGATCTCCTCATCGCTCAGAAGTGCCATGGTTCCTCCGTGCGTATCGCCTCGCTTGTCCCGTCCGCCACAGAGATGCTCTTCGCTCTCGGGCTGGGCGACTCCGTGGTGGCGGTCACCCACGAGTGCGACTACCCGCCTGAGGCGAAGGACAAGCCCCACATCACTCGGAGCGTGATCACGGAGAGGCTCGACGCGGCGGAGATCGACCGCGAGGTGCGCGAGCGCACCAGCCGCGGGGAGGCGCTCTACGAGCTCGACCGCTGGGCGCTCGAGGAGCTGAGCGTGGACCTGATCGTGACGCAGGCCGTGTGCGAGGTGTGCGCCGTGTCATACGAGGACGTGCTCGCGGTTGCCGAGGAGCTGCCCACGAAGCCGCAGGTGATCTCGCTCGACCCGTCCACGATCGGCGAGGTTCTGGGCGACGTGCCGCGGCTGGCACAGGCCGCGGGCGTGCCCGAGGCCGGCGAGCGGCTGGCCGACGAGCTGGGCGAGCGGCTCGAGGACGTGGAGCTGGCCTTCGCGGGCGACCCGCGCCCGCGGGTGGCCGCGCTGGAGTGGCTCGACCCGATCTACATCGGCGGCCACTGGGTGCCGCAGATGATCGAGCTGGCCGGCGGCGACGACGTGCTGGGCCTGCCGGGCGAGCGTTCGCGCACCTCCTCGTGGCAGGAGCTCGAGGCCGCCGCGCCCGACGTGGTGCTCGTGATGCCGTGCGGCCTCTACAAGGACGAGGCCGCGGCGGAGGCCGAGCGCCACGCGGACGAGCTCCGGCGCGTCGGCGCGCGGGTGGTGCCGGTGGACGCCGCCGCGCACTTCTCCCGCCCCGGCCCGCGCCTGGTGGATGGCGTCGAGCTGCTGGCGGACGTGCTGCACGCCAATGGCTCCTAAGCGCGCCGAGCGCCAGATCCGGATCGCCGCCGTACCGAAGGCGTGCTTCGACGCGATCACCGACTACGACAGCTTCCCCGACTGGCAGCGAGCGGTGAAGGACGTGGAGGTGCTCTCACGCGACCGCGCGGGCCGCGGCAAGGAGGTGGCCTTCGAGATCGACGCCAAGCTGCGGACGGTGCGCTACACGCTCGACTACTCCTACGAGGAGCCCCACCACGTGACCTGGGCCTACGTCGAGGGCGACCCCGAGGACGTGGACGGGGAGCTGGTGCTGGAGGAGGGCGGCGACGGCGTCACCCTCGCCACCTACTCGCTGCGCATCGACCCGGGTATGTGGCTGCCCGGCCCGGTCGTCTCCCTGCTCAACGAGCAGGTCATGCAGGGCGCGCTGGAGGACCTGAAGGCGCGCGTCGAGCGATAGCGGAAGCAGCCGGCTCGGCCGGCTGCGAACCGACCGCTTTAAGCCGCGGCCGACGACGACAGGGCGATCGAGCCAACCACCGCCGCGACGCCCAGCGCGACGCACAGCGCGGTGGGCACCATCGCCGGAAGCGCTCGGACGCGATCGCGCAGGTCGAACAGGAGTGCAGCGGCCACTGCGCCGCCGATCAGGCCGCCGATGTGGCCGCCGATCGAGATGCCCGGGACGGTGAAGGTGAAGAGCAGGTTCAACCCGATCCAGAGGGGCAGGCCACTCTCCATCGGGTTGATGCCGCGGTTTCGCATGACCACCACGGCGGCGCCCATCAGGCCGAAGATCGCCCCCGAGGCGCCCACGGTGGGAGCGAGCGGCGTCGCCAGCAGGGCGCCGAACGAGCCGGCCAGCAGCGAGACGCCGTAGATCAGCCCGAAGCGCAGCCGCCCGACCGCCGGCTCGAGCATCGTGCCGAGCACGTAGAGCGCGAACATGTTGAAGGCCAGGTGCAGGAAGCCCGCGTGCAGGAAGCCGGCCGTGATCAGGCGCCAGTACTCCCCGTTTGCGATGTCCGGCCGCGAGAGCGCGCCGAGCTCGAGCAGCTGGCTCTGCCCGATGCCGCCCGAGGTGGCGCTCGCGCCGCCCAGGAAGGCGCCGATTCCGATGATCACGTTGATCCCGATCAGCGCGTAGGTGAGCACCGGGTCCTCGATCGAGCGCATCGTGCGCACCCTGGTGCCCTGGCGCGCGCACTCGGGGCAGCGCATGCCCACCGACGTGGACGTCATGCAGTCGGGGCAGATCGGGCGGCCGCAGTTGGAGCAGGCCACGCCCGTCTCGCGGCCGGGATGCCGGTAACAGACCTCCATGCTCGTAACGCTAGCTGGGGGTCAGAGGCGTACGGTCATGACGGGGCGCTCGCTCGGCGTCCTGGAGCCGCCCCGCGGCTCGCGGGTGAGGAGCACCGCCTTGGCCCCCTTCAAGTCCGCAGGCAGCGCCACGACGCCGACCCCGTCGCGGCCCACCTCGAAGGTCGGCTGCGGAATCATCTGGCCGTCGCGCTTCACCCACGCCTGGTAGACCCGCCCGGGCAGCGACGGCAGGCCGCTCACGTGCAGGACCGCGCCGGCCCCGCCATTGTCGGGCACCGACAGCGTCCCGCTGGCGTCCCGGAGCTCCCGGCTCTGGACGCTCGCCGCGATCGTGCGGGTCTCGTCGCCGGTGGTCAGCTTCGCCAGGCCGAAGCCCAGGCCGACGGCCAGCAGGAAGGCGGCGCTCCCCCAGGCCACCACGGGGGTAAGCCGCGGGAATCCGAAGCTCCACCTCCGCCGCGGGCGCGTGCGCGCCTTCGCCTCGCCGGCCTCCTCGTGAACGGCGTCCATCAGCGCGGCCTTCAGCCACGGCGGGGCGGCCAGCGGCTCGACCGAGCGCGGCAGCGCCTCCACGGCCGGGCGCAGGCGCTCGAGCTCTTCGCGGCAGAGCGGGCAGTCGGCCAGGTGGCGCTCGAAGCGCTCGCGCTCGGAGTCCTCGAGCGCACCCAGCAGGTAGGCGCCCACGTCGTCGTGAAGCTGTCCGGGCTCGCTCATGCGAACTCCTCCGAGACCAGGCCCTCGAGGGCGCGGCGCAGCTTCTCCAGGCCGAGGCGCATGCGCCCCTTCACCGTGCCGATCGGCATCTCCAGCATCTCCGCGATCTGACTGTGGCTGAAGCCGCCGAAGTAGGCCAGCTCGAGCACGCGCGCCTGCTCCTTGGGCAGCTCCTTCAGCGCGTCGCGCACGCTGTGCGCCTCCTGCAGGCGGGCGACCTCGATCTCAGTGCGCTCGGGGGCCTCCTCGCGCTCCTCGAGCCCCTCCGCCGACGTCCGCCGGCGATCATGGACGATGTTGCGGCGCAGCGCGTCGATGGCGCGGTTGTGCACGATGC
>DAIMGB010000067.1:3865-8043 GCA_036724195.1 Thermoleophilaceae bacterium | reverse complement strand
CCTGCGGGGTGCCGAACTCGGTGCCGCCGGTGAGCTGGGCCACGACGCGGCCGCCAGGGCGGGCGCGCAGGGCGGCGGGGCGGCTCAGGCGCGCGACGCCGAAGCTGGCGGAGGGCCGGGGCGGCGGGGTGAACACGGCCGCTCGGGCGCGGGCGCGGACTGTCGAATCGACGGGATTTGCGACCGAAGCCGCGGCTGCCCTGCGGGCGGCGGCCACGTTGGCGTCAGCCTGCGCCGTCTGCAGCGAGGCATCCGCGCCGCTCGGGGCGGCGGGCTTTGCGGGGTGGTTTGCCGTTGCGCGGGAGCGGGCCACAGCCGACATCGCCACGGGGACGACCGCCAGCATGGCGACGAGCGCCAACACAACGGTGACACGGGACGTCACCCGTCATGAGTCGCCTCGTCCGGGGCGCAGCGTGACTGGCGGAGCGCCGATCTGGACGCTTGAACTAACCCTTTTTCAGCCCGCTACAGCAGCACCTGGCGTGAGTTCAGGTGTGCTCCCACCTTGCGCTTGACGCGCTGCAGGGCGTTGTCCACGGTCTTCGTGTCGCAGGCCAGCTGCTCGCCGATCGACTCGTAGGAGTGGCCATCGAGGTAGAGCGACAACACCGAGCTCTCGAGCTCCGAAAGCACGCTCGACAGGCACGCCACCAGGCTGTGCAGCTCCTCCGAGCCGATCACCTGGTTCACGGGGTCGTGCGCGGTCGGGCCGGGCAGGAGCTCGTCGAGCGTGGGATCGCCCTCGCCGGCGCTCGAGGCGGGCGTCTGGGAGAACGAGACGTACTCGTTGAGCGGGGTGTGCTTGTTGCGGGTGGAGGTCTTGACCGCGGTGATGATCTGCCGCGTGATGCAGAGCTCCGCGAAGTTGCGGAAGCTCGACTCGCGGTCGGGGCGATAGTCCCGGACCGCCTTGTAGAGGCCCACCAGGCCCTCCTGGATGAGGTCATCGGAGTCGCCGCCGATGAGGAAGTACGAGGAGGCCTTGAGGCGCACGAAGCCGTAGTAGCGCTTGACGATCTTGTCGTACGCGTCCTTGCGCCCCTGCTTGGCGAGCGCAATCAGATAGTGATCATCAAGCTCAACTTCAGGGTTAGACCTGAAGGTACCCGTACGTCTTGCGAACGCGGAAGCAGCCATCGAATGCTCCTTTTCGGGCCATTGGCCCTTGAAGCTCGGTGGCGCACTACCTCCCCTGGCGCCAGGTTCTCTGAAGGCGAACCTAAAGTTCGACTTCAGCCTGATCTTTCCGCCGGGGAGTATGCGCGAAGTTATGGACCCCTGTCAAGTGCGGATTCGCGCGACTGCAAGATTCCGTACATCAGGGCCGCCGCGGCGGTGGCCACGTTGAGCGACTCCACGCGGCCGCGGCGGGGCAGCGAGACCAGCTCGTCGCACACGCCGGCGACGCGCGGGCGCAGGCCCTTGCCCTCGCTGCCGAGCACCAGCACCACGCGACCCGAGTAGTCCGGCGAGGCGTAGCTGACAGGCGAGTCGGCGTCCGCGCCGTAGACCCAGGCGCCCGTCTGCTTGGCCTCCCCCAGCCAGTCCGCCAGGTTGCGGACACGGGCGACGCGCAGGTGCTCCACCGCCCCGGCCGAGGCCCGGCACACCGCTGCGGTCACGTCCGCCGAGCGCCGCTCCGGGATCACGAGCCCCGCCGCGCCCACGCTCTCCGCCACGCGGCAGACCGCTCCGAGGTTCTGCGGGTCCTGGACCTGGTCGAGGCAGGCCACCAGCGCGTCTTCCGCCTTGAGCAGCGAGCGGGCGTCCGCGTATGGGTAGGCCTCCGCCTCGGCGCACACGCCCTGGTGGTCGGGCGACCCGCACAGCTCCGCGAGCTCGTCGGCCGTTGCCCGGCTGACCTCGACCCCGGTGAGCCAGTCCAGCGACTCGGCCGCCCAGGCGCGCAGGACCGCGCGCCTGCCCCTGAGCGCCTCCCGCACGGGGTTGCGCCCGTAGACGATCACCCGCTCGGGACCAGCTGCGTGCCGTCCGGGGTATCGCGCGCGTCCCAGCCCATGGAGGCCAGCTCGTCGCGGATGCGGTCGGCCTCGCCGTAGTCGCGCTCGGCGCGGGCCCGGTCGCGCGCCTGGGCGAGCTCCAGCGCCTCGGGGGGCGGTCCGCCAGCCTCGTCGTCCAGCAGGTGCTCCATGCCCATCGCGGTGAGCATCTCCCCGAGCCGGCCGGGACCGAGCGCCTCGCCCGCATCGGCGCGCCGGTTGCCCTCGGCGATCCACTCGAACAGGACCGCGCGAGCGGTGGGCGTGTTGAAGTCGTCGGCGAGGGCGTCGAAGAAGCGGGCCGCGTAGGCGTCCATGCCCTCCGGCTCGCCGGCTGAGCGGTCGAGCCGGCGGCAGAAGTCCGCGATTCGCTGCACCGCGCGGCCGGCGTCGGCCAGCGCCCGCTCCGAGAAGGCCAGCGGCTGCCGATAGTGGCCGCCCACGAAGTACATGACCAGCGCGTCGCGGCCGAACTCGTCGAGCGCGCCGTGCAGCAGGCGGATGTTGCCCACCGACTTCGCCATCTTCTCGGCGCCCATCTCGACCATGCCGTTGTGCATCCAGATCCGCGCCAGGGGGCGCTCGCGCGCGGCCTCGGTCTGGGCGATCTCGTTCTCGTGGTGGGGGAACACGAGGTCGGAGCCGCCGCCGTGGATCTCGAAGTCGAGGCCGAGGATCTGCTCCGCCATCGCCGAGCACTCGATGTGCCAGCCCGGACGGCCCTCGCCCCAGGGGGAATCCCACCAGCTGTCCTCGCCCTCCTTGCGCGCCTTCCAGAGCGCGAAGTCCTGCGGCGACTGCTTGAGCTCGGCCGCGTCGTCGCCCTCGCCCTGCTGCATCTCCTCGAGCGGGCGGTTCGAGAGCTTGCCGTAGTCCGGGTAGCTGCCCACGCGGAAGTACACGTCGCCGCCTGCCTGGTAGGCGTGGCCGGAATCCACGAGCGCGGCGATCAGGTCCACGATCGCGCCGATCGTCTCCGTGGCCTTGGGCTCAGCATCCGGGCGCCCCAGTCCCAGGCGGTCGGTGTCCTCGATGTATGCGGCCGTCATCTCCGCCGCCAGCGCCGCGCTCTCCACCCCGCGCTCGCGCGCCGCGTCGTAGATCTTGTCGTTCACGTCCGTGACGTTCTCCACCAGCGTCACGTTCAGCCCCTCGTGCTCGAGGAAGCGCTTGTAGAGCGCGAAGACCACGAACGGGCGCGCGTTGCCCACGTGGACGCGGCCGTAGACCGTGGGCCCACAGGCGTAGATGCCCACCTTGCCGGGCTCGCGCGGCTCGAGCGGGGCCGGCCGCCCCGTGAGCGTGTCCTGAACGCGGATCTCGCGCACTAGGCCAGTGGCGGGCGCAGCTCGGGCCAGCGGCGCTCTGCCTGGATCTGGGCGGCGAGGGAAAGCAGCGTGGCCTCGTCGTTCGGCCTGCCCACCAGCTGCACGGCGATCGGCCGCCCGTCCTTGGCGGTCCCGGCGGGCACGGAGGCCGCGGGCTGCCCGGTCATGTTCCAGACCACGGCGTAGGGATAGACGGTGATCAGGCTGAGCAGCGCGCGCAGCCCCCCGTGGCCGGCCCAGCGCGCGGCGTCGACGGTCGGCTTCGCCGTCATCGGGCTGAGCAACACGTCGTGGTTGTCGAAGACGCGGTTGATGCGCTCTGTGTCCGACGCCTCCCGGCGGCGCGCCGAGGCGAGTAGCCGGTTTGGGATCAGCCCGCCGAGGCGAGCGAACCCGCGCGTGCGCCGCTGGAGGCGCTCGGGCTGCGGCATGGCCTTGGCGTCGTCGGAGATGCCGCGCAGGTAGCGCGCCGTGATGGCGTTCTGGGCCAGGCCGTAGGCGGGCTCCTGCGCATCCACGCTGTGCCCGAGCGAGCGCAGCAGCTCCGCGGTCTGCGCCACCGCGCCCCTCATCGTCGAGTCCGCCCGCGCGAGCAGCGCGGGCCGCAGCGAGGTGGCGATTCGCAGCCTGCCCGGAGGGCTCGCCGCCGCCTCCGCGAAGGGCCGCTCCGGGGGCTGCTCCGCGGCCACGTCGAGCAGCAGCGCGGTGTCCTGGACGTCGCGAGTGGCGAAGCCGGCCACGCTGAGGCCGTGCCAGTGCTCGGGCATGCTGACGCGGCCGCGCTGGGGCTTTAGCCCGAAGGTGCCGCAGGCGGCGGCCGGGTAGCGGATCGAGCCGGCCCCGTCGG
>DAIMGB010000067.1:0-3855 GCA_036724195.1 Thermoleophilaceae bacterium | reverse complement strand
AGCCCTGCAGACACGGCCGCGGCGCTGCCGCCGCTCGAGCCGCCGACCGACCAGTCGGTGTTCCAGGGGTTGCGCGTGACCCCGAAGGCGGGGCCCTCCGTGTCCCCGATGATCGCCAGCTCCGGGGTCGTGGTCTTACCGATGATCACCGCCCCGGCGCCGCGCAGGCGCGCGACGATCGGCGAGTCAGAGGAGGCCGGGGTGCCGCCGTGGGCGTCGGTGCCGAAAGTGGTGACCTCGCCGGCCACGTCGTGCACCTCCTTGACGGCGATCGGCACGCCCAGAAGCGGGCGGTCATCGCTGGCGCCGCGGCGCGCGTCGGCCTGCTGGGCCTCGGCGAGGGCGTGCTCTGACATCACGTTCGAGAAGCAGTTCAGGCGAGGCTGCAGGCGCTCGATGCGCTGGAGGTAGAGCTCGACGAGCTCGCGCGAGGTCACCTCGCCGGAGCGCACCAGCTCGGCCTGGCGGACGACGCCTGCGAAGGCCAGGTCGGTTCGATCCATGCCTGGAAGCTATCCGCCGCGCTCGACGGTCGCCACCGCCAGCGCCGCGATGCCCTCGCCCCGCCCGACGAACCCCATGCCCTCGTTGGTGGTGAACTTCACGTTCACGTCGAGCGGCGGCAGGCCGGCCGCTTCGGCCAGCCGCTCGCGCATCGCATCGCGGTGCGGGCCCAGCTTCGGCGCCTCGCAGATCACGCTGGCATCCAGGTGGCAGACGGCCCAGCCGTGGTCGTGCAGGAACTGACAGACCTCGCGGAGCAGCTCGATGCTGTCGGCGTCGAGCCACCGCTCGTCGCCGTCGGGATAGTGCTGGCCGATGTCGCCGAGCCCGGCGGCGCCGAGCAGCGCGTCGATCAGCGCGTGGCTGAGCACGTCGGCGTCCGAATGGCCGACCAGGCCGCGCTCGGCGCCGGGGACCTCGACTCCGCCCAGCACCAGGCGCCGGCCCTCCTCGAGCCGGTGCGAGTCGTAGCCGATGCCGCAGCGCGCCGCAAGCGACCGGCTCGGCCGGTTGCGCGCGGGTTCGTTACTCACCCCAACGGCTCCAGCCGCCGCTCGCGGCGATCGAAGACGGCGATCTCGCTCACCCCGATCTCTCCCAGCCACTCGACCGCACGCTCGTACTCGTAGCCGAGCTCCTCCGGCCGGTGGGCGTCGCTGGAGAGCGCAACCGGGCGGCCGGCCTCCAGGCACAGCTCGAGGAAGCCGCGCGCCGGGTAGATCTCGCCGACCGGCTTGCGCAGGCCGGCCGTGGACACCTCGATCGCCACGTCGGTCTCGGCGATGGCCTCGACCGCCGGCTCGTAGAAGCGCCGCAGGTCGCCCTCGGGCGCCGGCGAGGCGCTCCCCCAGACCTTCACCAGGTCCGGGTGGGCGAGCACGTCGTAGAGCCCGCTGCGAGCGGCCTCGCCCAGCGTCTCGAAGTAGCGCGCCCAGACCTTGTCGGGGCTGTTCGAGCGCCAGATGTCGTGTTCGCCGCGCATGTCGAGCGCCTGGTCGCCGAGGAAGTGCACCGAGCCGACCACGTAGTCCCAGTCCTGCCCGTCGAGCAGGTTCGCCATGCGGTCCTCGCGGCCCTGCACGAAGTCGGCCTCGATGCCCAGCTTCAGGTCGGTGTGCTCGCGGACGAACTCGCAATAGGCGTTGATGTCGTCGTGCGCCCAGTGCCGCCACCAGGGGTGGGTCCAGACCTCAAGCGACTGCTCGAAGCGGTGCACGTGCTCGGCTATGCCGAGCTCCTCGATGCCGCGCCCGGCGGCCGCCTCGCGGTAGCGCTCGGCGTTCGCCTCGGTGAAGTACTGGGAGGCCGTGGTGCCGTCCTCGTCCGGGCGCAGGTGGACGTGGTAGTCAGTCAGCACCGAGCAGCAGCTCCGCCCGGGCCAGGTCAGCCGCGGTGGTGACCTTGAAGTTCTCCGGCGACGCCTCGACCACGCGCACCGTCCCGCCGGCGGCCTCCACCAGCGACGCGTCGTCGGTCGCGGCCGCGAGCACGTCATCCTCCACGTCCAGAGCCCGCCTGAGCACGTCGGCCCGGAACACCTGCGGCGTCTGGATCGCCCACAGCACGGAGCGGTCGAGCGTACGGGTGACGCGCCCGTCCCCCGCGGCCTCCTTGACCGTGTCCGTGACCCTGGCCGCCGCAATGGCCCCATCGACCCCCTCGAGCCCGTCGATGCAGCGCCGAACGAGCTCCGGAGTCACAAGCGGCCTCGCCGCATCGTGAACCACGAAAACATCGGCCTCAGGCGCGGCAGCAACGGCATTCCGAACCGATGCAGAGCGGGTCGAGCCCCCCTCGACGGTGTCGACTCTGCCCTCCGCCCTCTGCCCTCTGGGAACCGCAACCACGACCCGCTCGCACACCGACGCCAAGGCACTGACGCTGTGGTCCAAAAGTGGCTTTCCCCCCAACACGACGAACGCCTTGGGCCGCTCGGCTCCAAGGCGTTCGCCGCGGCCGCCGGCGGGAACGATCCCGACGACGACCGCCACTAGAGCTGCTCAGGCCGTGGCGGCCGCGCCATTGCGGCTCGCGTACGCGTCCGCGATCAGGTCTTCGAGGTGGCCCTCCGACTCCTCCTCGTCCATCTCGAGCGCGTACATCAGCTCGGACGCGAGGATCTTCTTGGCCCGGGTGTACATCTGCTTCTCACCCGTCGAGAGTCCCTTCTCCGTCTCACGGATGGCGAGGTTCCGCACGACCTCGGCCAGCTCGTAGACGTCGCCCGTCTTGATCTTCTCGCGGTTGTGCTTGAAGCGCCGGTTCCAGTTCTTCGGCATCTGGCTGACGTCGTCGCGAAGGACGGCGAGCACACGCGCCACCGCTTCCTCGCCGATCACGCGCCGGAGCCCGGCCCGGTCCGCGTTCTCACACGGAACCATCACGGTCATGTCGTTGTGCAGAATCTGGATGGTCAGGTACTCGCGCTTCTCGCCGAGCACCTCCTTCTGCTCCTTCTTGATGACCTTGCCCGCCCCGTGGTGGGGGTAGACCACGTGATCGCCGATCTCGTAGACGGCCGGCGGGCGGTCGATCTCGAGGTCTTCCGGAGAGATCTCCTGCTCAATCACCGAGTCGCTAATGGGTTCCTCCTAGTTCAAGTGGCACGTCATGCGCCTTCACATCAGGTTTGCAGATAGCGGTCCACGAGGTTGATCTCCTGCAGGCGGCGAAGGCCCTCGCGGATGTCCTTCGCGCGCATGTCGCCCACGCCGTCGACCGACTCGAGATCCGAGTCGGTGGCGGCGAGGATCTCGTCCAGCCCGTTGAACTCGTCCACGATCGACTGCACCACCATCCTGGGCAGGCGCGGGATGCGCCCCAGGATGCGGTAGCCGCGTGGCGAGACGGGATGGTCGAGGGTGTTGAGCTTGCGGTCGTGGCCGAGCAGCTCGGCCAGCCGTCCGAAGTCAAGAAGGTCCTGGTGGGGCAGCCGCGCGAGCGAGTCGAGCACCATCGCGAAGCTCTCCTCGGTGGGCTCGGCGATGTAGTCGCGCACGAGCGCGGACTTGTCGGCGGCGACGCCGACCATCGTCTCCTCGAGCTGCATCTCGATCAGGCGCCCCTCGGCGCCCAGCTCGACGATGTAGCGCTCGATCTCGACCGCCATGCGAGTCACGAGCTCGGACCGCTGGAGCACGGTCAGCACGTCGTGCAGCGTCACGCCACCCTCGAACTCGAGCGCCGTGAGGCGGGTGGAGACCTGGTCGAGGCGGCTGCGGTACTTGTCGAGCGTGGCGAGTGCCTGGTTGGCCTTGGCAAGCACGACGGGAATGTCCTCGAGGATGTACTTGGCCCCGTCGAGGTAGAGCGAGACCACGCTGCGCGCCTGCGAAACGGCGATCACGAGCG